>JARLHB010000226.1 GCA_031292465.1 Ignavibacteriaceae bacterium | reverse complement strand
CTTTTAACAAATATTTGTCCCCCATTCCTTTCTACAAATTCCTTAACAAGCAGTAAGCCCAAACCGGTTCCTTCTTCTTTGTTTGTACCCGGCGTGGACTTTTTCGCATCCATCTTAAACAAATTGTTCAAAGTCTCCGTACTCATCCCCACGCCGCTGTCTTTTATTTTAATTTTTGCAAAATCTTTTTCTTCCGACGCACTAATAGATATTTCACCGGACTCTTTTGTGAATTTTATTGCATTATTAATTAAATTTCTTAGGATCGAATTGAGCATTTCTCCATCGCTTGCAACAACAATATCTTCTTTAAGGTTATTATTTAGATAAATTTGCTTCTTTAAAGCAGTACCTTCTAAAATGTTCAGGTTTTCTTTTACAACCTGTTTCAGGTTGATAGGCTGGGGTTTAAATTCAACTAATCCAACCTGAAATTTTGAATACTGCAAAAGATTATTAAGCAGGTTATATGTATTCCTGGTGGAATTATATAATGAATTAAATATCTGCTCCCGTTCCCCTTCTTCAAGTAAACTGCTCTGATCCTTTAATATTTCAGTAAAACCCAGAATTGAATTAAACGGGCTTTTAAGATCATGAGAGATTATAGAGAAAAATTTATCCTTTGCTTTATTTAATTCCTGAAGCTTAAAAGTATATTTCTTTCGCTCTTCATCTACAATTGCTCTTTCAATCGCTCTTGAAATCGGGTAGGCAACCAATTCAATAATTTCTTTAGCTTCCTCGCTAAGCAGGTTTTCCTCATGATATTCTTTGATAACAATTGCCCCGCCTATATCTTCATGTATAACCAGAGGTACGCCAAGCCATCCCGTAACCGGCACATCTGAAGATGCAATTAAGCCTTTATGTATAAAATGATGTATTTTATCCTTACTTAAAAAAAGTGTTTTTTTGGTTTTTATTACATATTCAGTTAACCCGTTGCCAAATTTTCTATCTGCCGGCTTGGGGCTAAAATCATCTTTATAAAACGGGAATGTAAGAAGTTGTTTCGTTTTATCATAAATAGCAACATAGAAGTTCTTCACGGGCACAATATCTGCTACAGTTTTATATAAATAATCGCACAAATTTTCAATTGATAATGAAGAGTTTCCTGCATTAAGAATCTTTAAAATTGTCCGCTGTACAATTTCCTTCTTTTTATCGCTGGTAATATCTCTCAAAGCTATCAAGGAAAAATTATGCCCCTCAAAAGTTGTAGACACATGGCAAAGTTCTAATTCTAAAGTCTTTTTATCTAAATTTTTAAATTTTAGAACAACCTTTTCGTTACTTCCAGGGGATTTTGTAACCGCATACAAGTAGGATAATAACTTTTCTTTATGCCTGGAAGAAACAAAGTCTGAAAGTTTTTTCGTTAGAAGTTTGGTTTTATCGGATGCATTAAACAGTGCAAGAGCAGACTGGTTGCAGTAAATTATATTTTTATTTGATATTCCAATCAGTGCAGTGGGTAGAAATTCCAATGAGTCTTTGCCCCAACTTTGTCGATCATCTGTAGTACTTTTATCCATTTGTTCAAAAAAAGATAACTGCATCTTTAATTAGAGAATATAAAAATTCGTAAAAATTAACTATTTTTGTAAGCTTTAAAATAATTATTAATTCTCTTTACAAGAGGAATGAGAAATGCCATTATTTGCTCTACATCCCAATTTAAGATTAATTCCTACGTTAAATTTAACGATTAAAAGATTATAAATAAAATAATTCAAAATATTTAGTATGGTAAATTCTACGGGTAATATGGCAATTGCAAAGTTGTAAAGGTTTCTTGCTTTTCTAAGGTGAAATCTTTATTTTTATATAGACTAAATCTTAATAATATAAATATTAATAAATATGAAAACTGCTGCTGATTTAAAATATGGAGAGACAGGTATAATATCCGGAATTGATGGTTCCCATCCTTCGTCCAGAAGGATACTTGAGGTAGGTTTTACACCCGGCCAGGAAATCGAATTGATAAGCAAAGCTGTTTTTAATGATCCGCTTGCCTTTTCAGTACGCGGTACTATTATTGCGGTCCGGAAAAATGAGGCTTCCTGTATAAAGCTATTATGAAAATACAAACACTTGAAGACAACTATTTAATAACCCTGGTTGGCCCGCCCAATTCAGGAAAAACTACTCTTTTTAACTATTTAAGCGGGAAAAATTATAAAACTGTAAATTATCCCGGCGCTACTGTAGAATATTCCATAAGCAAAATACAAAAGAAATTTAACATTGAGGCTTCCATTTTAGACTCACCCGGAATAATAAGCCTTGCGTCCAATTCACCCGATGAACAGGTTTCAATTGATGCCCTTTATTCGCATCCGACATACGGCATACCGGATCTCGTAATTGTTACTGTAGATGCAAGCCAGATTTCAAGACACCTGTTATTGGCTAAACAGTTAATTCAATCAAAGTTTAAAGTAATTATTGCATTAACAATGGTTGATTTACTGCAGCGTAAAGGTTTTAACGTCAGTACTTCTGTATTAAGTGAAGAGTTAAATTGTGATGTTATTTCTATTGACGGCAGATCCGGTAACGGAGTAGATGAACTTATAAAAGTTGCAGAACAAAATCTGCAAAAAAATAGAATCACAGGCGCCGAAAAGCCAATTCCATTTGATTCAAATGTTAAATTAGAATATTTGCTTGACCTGTATAAGGAAATAGAACAAATTGAATGCAAAGCAATTTCTAAAGTTGTTGATAATGGAAAACAAATAGATATTAACGGCGCAAATAAAAGATTGGTACTGCTGAATAATGGATTGGACAGGAAAATAAACAAGCTTGACCAAACCAGCCTTAAAATTGATAAAATTATGCTCCACAAAGTTTGGGGAATTGTCTTATTCTTTCTGGCTATGGCAATAACATTTACTTCCATTTTCTGGCTTGCACAACCGGTAATGAACTTGGTAGATAAATCGTTTGGCTATTTGTCTTATGAAGCTTTAAATATTCTCGGCAATAACTGGTACGGCAGTTTTATTGCCAACGGAATTATAAGCGGTGTAGGTTCGGTAATGATATTCAATCCGCAGATTATTATTTTATTTTTAATCCTCGGACTGCTTGAAGATACCGGTTATCTTGCAAGAGGTGCTATGCTTATAGATAAGCCATTATCAAAAATTGGGTTAAACGGACGTTCTTTTGTTCCAATGTTGTCGGGTTTTGCCTGTGCCATTCCGGCTATGCTTGCAACAAGAACCATTCCCAATAGGCGCGAAAGGCTTTTGACAATTTTTATTATTCCGTTAATGAGCTGCAGTGCAAGGCTTCCGGTTTATGCCCTGCTTCTTGCTTTCCTCTTCCCCGGCGATAAGGAATGGATAGCAGGAATAACTCTTGCCGGAATTTACCTCTTAAGTATAATAAGTTCTGTATCAGTTGCTGGAATTGTTAATAAGCTAAAGAACAAAATTATAACGGATGAAGATCAATCTTCTTTTATTTTAGAACTGCCGACTTACCGTATTCCTAAAGTAAGTAATGTTTTAAATAATTCTTATCATAGTACAAAAGCTTACTTTAAAAAAGCAGGGCCTATTATACTTGTCCTTTCCGGTGTAATTTGGTTTTTAACGTATTTCCCGGACTATAACCCTAAAATTAACACCGTTAATCTAACCCGGGAACAAGCCGGGGAACTGCAAAGTTCAACCAGGCTTGCCAATTCATACGCATCCGGCCTAGGAAAAATTATTCAGCCGGTTATGTCTCCGATTGGTATGGACTGGCGTGTAGGCGTAGCATTAATTTCGTCTTTTGCTGCACGGGAAGTTTTTGTAAGTTCACTGGCATTAATTTTTAAAGTTGCCGGCGATGAAAGCACTCTGCAGTCATCTATGCTGCATGAAATGCATAAAGCCACTATCGGCAATACGGGGCAAAGCCTGTTTACCACTGCAACTATAGCGGGATTAATAATATTTTTTGTTTTTGCACTTCAGTGCATGTCGTCTATGGCTGTTTCAAGAAAAGAAACAGGAAGCTGGAGGCTGCCGTTACTTCAATTTTTTATTTTTACATCTACGGCATACTTGTTTACGTTTATAGTAGTAAATGGTTTAAGGGCTATGGGTATAAATTAATCTATATCATTAAATTTGATATTCACTGATTTCAAACTTAATTTTAACGAGTTATTCATTTATCATTATAAAATAAATTGAAAAATCAACAAGCTGCAGAAATATTTAAAAACTTTTTAAAGAACGGTAACAACCGGATTACACCTGAAAGATTTGAGGTGCTTGATGCCGCTATAGATTACCAGGGCCATTTTGGAGCTGACGATTTATATATACAGATGAAAAACAGGAAATCCAGTGTTTCCAGAGCGACTGTTTATAATACACTTGAACTGCTGGTTCAGTGCAACCTTATAGGCAAGCGTAATTTTGGCGACAACATAACCCGCTATGAAAGTAATCTGAAAAAGCAGAAACATGATCATTTAATTTGTGTTGACTGTGGAAGAATAGTGGAATTTGTTAATCCAAAAATTAATGCCCTGCCTGAAGAAATATGCAGCGAAATGGGCTTTAAAGTAGAAAGTTATTCATTTAATATTTTTGCAAGGTGCAATAACATAAAAGCCTGCAAACATTATAAGAACAAAAGCTGAATTAAATTATGCCTCTTCAAAAATACCCCTTAAAATGGCACAAAGATAATTTTTCAATTAAAATATTTTGTTCAATACCTAATATTGCCACCGGCATTTTAATTAAAGCCGGTGAGAGTTTATTAGTTGTTGATCCGGGCGATGGAATATTAAGAGATTTAAATAATGAAATCAGCCCGAAGAAGATTTTAACTATTTCCGATTTATATATAACCCACGGCCACCATGATCATATTG
>JARLHB010000225.1 GCA_031292465.1 Ignavibacteriaceae bacterium | reverse complement strand
GGAGCACAGGCATTTTAATAAAGAACTATGCGGCGGTTCCCTGATGGATATTGGTATTTATAATGTCTTCCTTTCGTTATTTCTTCTTGGAAAACCACAATCATTTAAAGCTATGGCGTCAATTGGTTCAACTGCGGTTGATCATTCATGCGCTGTTTTATGCAAGTATGATGATGAAGTAATGTCAATACTGTATTCATCATTTCGGACAGAAAATGGTATTGCAGCGGAAGTGCATGGTGAAAAAGGTAAAATATTGATTGATGAACCATGGTATAAACCGTCAAATATAAAAATTGTACGGCCGGGGGGTGAAGAAATTTCTGTACCGCTTCAGGTAAAAGGAAACGGCTATAATTATGAGGCCGATGAAGTAATAAAATGTATAAGGGAAGGTAGAACGCAAAGTAATATAATGAGCTGGGGAAACAGCATTGATCAAATTGATATGCTGGATTCAATCCGCAAAGAGGCGGGTATTATATATCCTAAACATGATTTATAAAAGTAATTTTAAATTTTTGTTAAAATCGAACTGTATATATAAAATAAAGTCAGCAGTACGGTTAAAAATAAGAGATTATCTGTAAAAAATATTTAAATTTAAATGGCAATTAAAAAAGATTACCAAAAATTATTTTAAAATATTGTTTAATAGTTGACAAAAAATAATTCTGGTTTTTAAGACGGTTATTACTAAAAACAAATAAATTAAGAATGGTACTAAAATGAAATCTTTATTCAAATTCTGTTTAGTATTTTTATTGTCATTATCTTTTTATCTAAATATTCAAGGTCAAACCCAGGCAGAAAACAAAATGATTACAAAAGAAAAATTCGGTACTGCTCCTTCGGGAGAAACGGTTTATATCTATACGTTGGTTAATACAAGCAATACAAAAGTAAGGATAACAAATTTCGGCGCAATAGTGCAGTCGCTTTTTGTTGCAGACCGCAATAAAAAATTTGATGATGTTGTTTTGGGTTTTGATAACCTTGAGCCCTATACAAAGACCAATCCTTATTTTGGAGCTATTGTAGGCAGGTACGGCAACAGGCTTAACAAAGCAAAATTCACCCTTGACGGTACAACATATCAGTTAAATGCCAATGAAGGGCAGAACCAACTGCACGGCGGCATTGAAGGATTTAATCATAAGGTCTGGTTGGCTGAAGAAATTGAAGGCCCTGCAGGCCCGTCATTAAAATTAACTTATCATAGCGCCGATAAGGAAGAAGGTTATCCTGGAAACCTTGATATTTCGGTTACATATACTTTAACAAATGATAATGAGTTAAAAATTGAATATAAGGCGACTACAGATAAACCTACTGTATTAAACCCGACTCATCATACCTATTTCAATCTTACCGGTTCATCAAAAAATACAATACTTAATGAAATGTTATTTATTGATGCCGATAAATTTACCCCCACTAACAGTGAATCTATACCAAGCGGTGAACTGGCAGACGTTGCAAATACACCCATGGATTTCAGAACGCCGACTAAAATCGGCGAACGGATAGATAATGATTTTCAGCAGTTGGTATTTGCAAAAGGTTATGATCATAATTGGGTATTAAATAACTATAACGGCTCTGTACGTAAAGTTGTAACTGTATATGATTCTACAAGCGGGAGATATATGGAAGCATTTACAGACCAGCCGGGAGTTCAATTCTATGCAGGTAACTTTTTAGATGGAACTCTTACAGGTAAAAGCGGTATCCCGTTGAATCATAGAACCGGTTTATGTTTAGAGATGCAGCATTTCCCTGATTCACCTAACCATCCAAACTTTCCGTCTGCTGTTTTAAGGCCGGGTGAAGTTTATACGCAAACTACGATATACCGTTTTTCAACAAAGTAGGTGATATTGTACACTGCATTAAAACTTAGAATTATATTTATTTAATACATCAATTTTTATTATCGGGCGTGAATCATTCACGTCCGGTATAAAAAGCTATAATGATTTTCGGCTGCTGTTGAATTACTTCTCTTATAATCAATCCGCCAGAAATTATATAAACAAAACAATAACTCCTGCCGGTATTTTCAACAGGCAGCATTAATTTTCTATATAGGTATTATGAACGATAAACTTGAAAATAAGATTATTATAACGCCAGATATAAAGGCAATAATATTTGATTGCGACGGTACATTAGTAGATTCAATGCCCACACACATGAAAGCATGGGAATATGCTTTCAATCATTTTAATACAAAATATGATGAGGAATTCATCTTTTCATTCAAAGGCATGATGGATGCCGATATTGTAAAGATATATAATAAAACCTTTGGCACTGTACTTGACCCTGATAAAGTGATTTCTATGAAAAGCGAATACTTTTTAAAAAATTTACCGTTAGTAAAGCCGATAAAACCGGTTGTTGATGTTGCCGAATTATATTACCATAAACTTCCGCTATCTGTAGTTTCAGGCAGTACAAAAGATATCGTTTTTGCAGAACTGGATTATGCAGGCATAACAAGGTTATTTGATCCCATCATTACAGCAGCAGACCCTTTTGCACCCAAGCCTGACCCTGAAATATTTTTAGCAGCAGCCTCACAAATGAAGGTTGAACCTGAATCCTGTATTGTTCTTGAGGATGGAGATGCCGGTCTTGAAGGTGCAGTGAGAGCCGGGATGAAAACTTTAGATGTCAGGACTATATTAACTTAAAATATTAATTCTCAGACAAGTTTACATTTAATACATACAGGTTATCAAAATAATAAAATTTATTATGTTGATAAGCACGGGGAAATCTGCATAAAATCCACCCTAAAAAAAATATTTTAAAAGTGATGTTTAGATAGATAATAAGCATATTTATTGCCATAATTTCCAGATTTTATAAAATTATTTAAGTTACAATTTGGTGTGATATTTGTTGCCCTTACTATTTCCGTAATAATTTTACACCTCATTAATGGAGAAATTGATGCGTAGAGTAGTGCTGGTAGTTTTAGCCTTGTTAATCCTGGTTATTTTTAATGCCTGTTCAATACTTAAGCCCGGCGGCGAACCTTCTTTTATAAAAGTAAACGGAACGCACCTGGAACAGGATGGCAAGCTATACTATTTTACCGGGGCTAACATGTGGTACGGCAGTTATATCGCTTCATCTGGTAAAACTGGTGACAGGGAAAGGCTGAAAAGGGAACTGGATAATTTAAAATCAATCGGAATTACCAACCTGAGAATTCTTGGCGCATCTGAAGAAATAAATATTGAGAACTCTTTAAATTCATCGTTTCAAAACAAACCCGGTGTTTATAACGACACGCTTCTTGACGGCCTTGACTTTCTGCTTGCAGAAATGGGTAAAAGAGGAATGTATGCAGTTATTTTTATCAATAATTATTGGAACTGGTCCGGAGGGATGAGCCAGTACAAAGACTGGGCAGACGGAGGCGGCGGAGTAGATTCTCTGAATAAGTATAAAGGGGAATTTCTGGATTATGCAGCAGCATTCTACGGAGATGCTAAAGCAAACGGATTATTCAGAAATTATTTGCATTATTTAATTAACCGAAAGAATAATTATACCGGAAACTATTATTATGAAGATCCTGCAATTATGGCATGGCAGCTTGCAAATGAGCCAAGGCCCGGCAGGGACAGGAAATTTCTTGAAGAATACTATTCATGGATAGATTCTACAGCAAAGTACATACATACAATCGATAAGAACCATCTTGTTACTACAGGAAGCGAAGGGTTGGAAGGAACCCTTAGGGACTCAGCCATCTTTTTTAAAACACATCAGTTTAAAAGCGTTGATTATATGACAATGCACCTGTGGGCTAAGAACTGGGGCTGGTTTGATGCTAAAAATGCTGAAAAGACTTACGGCCAGGCAGAAAAAAAAGCTGTTGAATATATAAATAAGCATTTAATTTATGCGCGTGAAATGGATAAGCCTATAGTTCTGGAAGAATTCGGATTGCCGAGAGACAGCGAATTTTGTACTGCCGGGACTCCGACTACAGTAAGGGATAAATACTATAAAAAAATCTTCGGGCTTATTTATGACAGCGCTTCAACAGGTTCTGCAATAGCAGGTACAAATCTCTGGGGCTGGGGCGGAGAAGGCAGGCCGCAGAGGCCGGACGGCAAGCATCAAACGGGAGATCCTCTTGTAGGCGATCCCTTCGGCGAACCGCAGGGGCTAAATTCGGTTTTTGATGCCGATACTTCGACAATCGGGATAATAAAAAATAACGCAAACCTGATGAACTTATTGGATAAAAAGATAATAAAGATGAACTGACAAAATAATTTTTTATTTCTGCTTTTGTAGAATGTCTAAATATGCCGCAAAAAAATAACTCATGTTACGAAGAAATAGAAAGTCCGAATTATTTTATAGAATACACACCCCTTTTATTCCCCTCTCGAGAGGGGATTAAGGTGTGTGTTTATCTAAAATTACAAAATGTTAAAAATTTCTGCGTTAGGCGGGATACTAATACAGAAAATTAAGTTTTAATTTGAAAGGGTGAACCGAAATGAAGATTAAGCTTTTATTGCTTTCTTTTATGTGCTTGTGTGCTAATGCGTCTTTCT
>JARLHB010000224.1 GCA_031292465.1 Ignavibacteriaceae bacterium | reverse complement strand
AAGATTTGTCGTTAGTGTTGCAAAACAATACCAGAATCAGGGACTATCACTTGGCGATTTGATAAATGAAGGAAATTTAGGCCTGATAAAAGCCGCCAAACGATTTGATGAAACAAGAGGGTTCAAATTTATATCATATGCCGTTTGGTGGATAAGACAATCCATTCTTCAGGCACTTGCAGAGCAGTCAAGAATCGTCCGTCTTCCGTTGAACCGTGTAGGTGCATTAAATAAAATAGGTAAAGCCTATAGTAACCTGGAACAGGAATTTGAAAGGGAACCCAGCGCGCTGGAGATTGCTCAGGAGCTGGATATGGATGTGAACGAAATTGCAGATACTTTAAAAATATCAAGCCGCCATGTATCCATGGATGCCCCGTTTGCTCAGGGTGAAGAAAACCGGCTGCTTGATATTCTTGAAAGTGAAGAACTGCCGAATCCGGATTCCACACTGATGACGGAATCATTAAAAACGGAAATAGAAAGAGCTCTTTCCTCATTATCGGAAAGAGAATCCGAAGTTATAAAACTATACTTCGGACTTAATAAAGAACATTCTTTAACACTTGAAGAAATTGGAGAGAGGTTTAATTTGACCAGAGAAAGAGTAAGACAAATAAAGGAAAAAGCTATCCGCCGGTTAAGGCATGCTTCCAGAAGTAAAAACCTGAAAGCATATTTGGGTTAATGCTGATGATAAAATTAAAAACAATAACAGCAATTTTATTCAGCGCAGGCATAATATTATCCTTCACGGGCTGCGCTGCTTCATCAGGTTCGCTTCGCTATCATAACGGATCTGAAAAAACTGACGACAATAACTCCGGAACAAGATTTGGCTCTAAAACAGAGAATAAAAACACGCCGGGAAATGTTGCAGAACCTATAGACACTTCAAATATCATTGACGGCGTAGCTGATTCTGATCCCGATCCGGATGAAATACCTGTTGATAAGAAGAAAATAGATATTTCCACATTAATAAAAAAGTACAGTGCGGAAGAAAATAATAAAAACCTGACACCGAAGCAGATCAGCGCCAGGGAAAAAATTCTAATGGAAATTATAAAATACCTGGATACTCCATACAAATATGGCGGCAATACGGAAGATGGAATTGATTGTTCTGCATTTACTCAATCTGTTTATAATAAAACACTCGCTATTGAACTTCAGAGGAGTGCAAGAGAGCAATACCAGGAGGGAGATGTTGTAAGCGATAAAGACGAACTGCAATTTGGCGATCTGGTATTCTTCAATACCCGCAGGCGCGTTAGGCCGGGGCATGTCGGCATATACATAGGCGATCATTTATTTGCGCACGCAAGTTCGACAAATGGTGTTAAAGTCTCTTCGCTTGACGAGGATTATTACTCTGCAAGATTTATGGGCGGCAGAAGGATTAAAGATATAACAGGTTCCAACACAGCATCTGTTAAAAATTGAATTTGTTCTTCTTAAATATTAGAACAAAAAAAAGAGAATTGGATATTCTGAATTCCAATTCTCTTTTTTTTATGAACTGTCTATAAATATTATTGCAATAATATTTAATTGCTATAATTAAAAGCTGAAGACTATTTGAGATGCAAATCTTTGTGTCATCTTGTCTCCAAAAATCAACCCGCGGTCTTCATCATTAAAAGTATCATGCGAAACCACTCTTACATCTAAAATATTATAGGGGTTAATAAAGAATGAAATACCAAGAGTTGATCTGCCAAAATCAAAAGTTAAAGAAGGCTCTATGCTAAAAGGAATTAAGGAAATAGTGCCAAAACCGTTTTGAGCAAATACGCCATGGTCAAGAATGTTAACTGTAGCTCCCAGATCGATTAATCCTAATTGAAACTTAGGAATTATAGCCAAACCATTGTCAAGAATCAGAGTGTAATCAATTGCAATATTCATAGAGAATAAATCAACCGTGGCTGTATAATATTTAATATCTGTTTGAGTATAATTAGTTAGAATCGAATCGGTTGTACTAGATCCGATTGCTGCGCCTATTCTAAAAGCGCCGGTTAAGGAAATATTTATTTGGTTGTTTGGGCTGACTAATATTGAACCTAAATTGGCAATATTATATTCTCTCGAAAATAGAATTCCGTTTTGTGTGAATTGATATCCTCCTAAATAACCGGGCAAAGTAGTACTTGTTGTAAGATAGCCTAACGCCGACTGGCTGGTTTTGCGGCTGTAAACTTCATAATTACCCCACGCACTTGTCTGTCCAAAATTAAATGGGGCAAGTTCAACAAATATCAAAAAAGCAAACATGAATTTGGTCCAATAAAATTTGCTCATTAATTTTCTCCTTAAAATATTACCAATAAATTAAATAATAGCCTTCTTATAAGAATTCCGAAAAAGTTTCTGAAAGAACAATCTGCTACTTATGAATAAAAATAAATGACCCTCCACCTTCATCGCCAGCCTGAGAAATCACCCCATACTGAGGCGTCTGGTTTGTAGGGCTGTTATTTATAACTGCATCCTTTATATTATAATATAAATTTTCTGCAGGCATAAACTTATCACGATTGTCTTTTAATCTCTGAATTAAATAATTAACAAATACGCTTTCGTCCGGCACTGCGGTTAACGTACCGCTTGTCATTGCTGTACGGCTTGGAATATCATACATCTTCTTTATAGAGGTTGGCGCATTTATCAAAACTTCCCGCGTCTTAAAAATTGCTCCGCCAAAGCATGCGTCTGCTATTAGTATTGTATGTTTGGATTTTATTCCCCTTATATAGTCCCTTACATTGCCGTTTGATAACCATTCGGATTTATCACCGGAGGAAGCATTGCTGGGCAGCCAGAATCCTTCCTGCTGATCAGCTTCCCAAACACCGTGCCCCGCATAAAAAATAAGAAAGTTGTCCGAACTTGTTATTTTCTTGGAGAGGTTATCGAGAGTTTTAATTATTTTTGCCCTATCCGGATTTTCAAGAAATATCACATCGGGTTTATTGAATGTATAATTTTCCAGAAGAGTTTTTTCAAGGCTCTTGGCATCTTTTACAGGGAATTCAAGATCAGGAATGTTTACATCATGATAGTTTTGATTAGCGATAATCAGCGCAAAATATTTCCCTGTAACAACACTATCCTGAGCGGCAACCTTACCATTCTCAAGGTTGAAAGTTTTTATGGAAATATTACCGAACTTATCTATTGCCTTTAAGTGCAGTTCAGCCGGTAAAGTATTAAAATTTAAAGAGAACTCATTCTTAGAATTTAAAGTAATAAGGCTGTCATTCATCCAGACACCGTGTAATGGCGATTCATCAGTAATGCTTCCCTGTAATTTTGTGGAATCGCCCTTTTCACCGGTAGATACAACGTTTATTCCTCTGCCCTTAACAAATGATGCAATTTTAATAACCGGTGGTGTTATGTCTGCTTTATCGTCCTGAAAAATTTCAATTTCCCTTTTGGTAACGTTGCCTTGATTATCAAAAGCTTCAATAGTGACTTTATTAAGTCCGTGTTTCAGAGCGGCATAAGCTATAAATTTATCATTTATAAATGTATCGGCATTTCTCCCGTTCACAAGTACTTTTTCTACTTTCACATTGTCGGTAGCTTTACCTTCTATCGTGGCCGCAGTATCCCTCTGATAAACAGGGAGGCCAGCAATAACATTTGGCATAGGCGAAGTAATCGTCAATTCAGGAGCTATTGAATCTTTAGGTGCAAACTTTATATTTAAAGATGTCCGGTAGCTTTTAATATTTGATGTCTGGCCCATTGCCGCAGCCATTAGAATAAATATCAGATTAATGAAAATAATCTTTTTCATTTTTATTCCTCTTATATATTTAAACCCTCAAATAACAGGTCCCATTGATTTAAGACCTGTTAATGATAAAATTCCCAATTAAATAGAACGTGCTACCCTGAAGCCAACGTCCCTTCTATTACCATAGGGAATTAGAAAACTTCTGACAGTAGTTCTTATTCCAAATGCAGGGCTGAACCAGGAGCCGCCTCTGATTACTTTGTATTCGCCCAGCCAGGGCCCAATAGGGCAATTATGTTTGCTGTTCACGTAATAGTCGCTTTGATACCAATCCTGGCACCATTCCCAGGCATTGCCGCTCATATCATAAAGTCCTAATTCATTTGGTGCATAATTCCCGACTCTTACTGTAGAACTGTCTTTATTGCCTTCCAGTGAGCGGTTATTTGAAACCTGACCGATATTATTAAAATTTATATCCGCTACCATAGCTTCGTTTTTGCCATTACCGAAGCGGACTTTTTTGCCCAATTCTCTTGCAGCGTATTCCCATTCTGCTTCAGTTGGAAGTCTGTAGCCATAAAATTTGCAAAATTCATTTGCGCCGTACCATGTAACTCCTACAACGGGGTTATATTCTTTCCCAAATTGGTATTCCCAAACGAAAGTATTACCCGCCAGTTTTTTAATAAGGCCGTCAGGGGATTCAAAAATCAGAGGTTCGCCTTTGAATTCACCTTCGGTTACACAATCATTGCCATACTCTCGTAAGAATTTTGTAAATTGAATATTAGTGATCTCATAAGCTCCTATTGCAAAACTGTCAACAGAAACTTCATGAATATCAGTTTCATTCAATTTACCTTCACCAAAATTATCACCCATTAGAAATGTTCCGCTCTTAATAGAAACAAGTTCAATATTATCAGGCCCGCCGATTACGCTTCCTGAAATATTGAATACGTAATTATCTCCGGTTAATTGCACACTGTCCTTCAGCGGTTTCCAGAATAATACTTTGTCGGGACCGTTTATAACTTTAGAACCAACATCACCCCAAACCGACTTTGGGAATATTGTGTAAGAATTTCCGCCATCGGTAGAAACAGATAATGTTACTTTTAACATATCATTTATCTTACCGCCAATTATGTTATAAGAAACTTTAATAGTGTCATTACTTTGGGATACCTTAATATCCTGGAATGTCTGAGAAAAAACATCAGAGCTGCACGTTAAATAAACAGCTAAAAGAAACAGACATTTTTTATCTATTCTGAAGAATTTTATAAGCGATATTAACATCTCTATCCCTTAATATTTTGTTTTTGGGAAAAATTTCAATTTATAAATTCGTTTACTTACAATAACTTATTATTTATCCACGTGAGTAATTTCAACCAACAACATCAGTATTTTATTACTGCTGGTTGTAGAATTAAAATTTATTTCACTTGAGTTTTCTATTTTAAAATTTATATTTTTATCGCTTATTAATTTATCTCCCATAACATTTTGAACCCTTTCAAAAAAGTTTCCTTTTGAACTTTCAATACTTTTTGAAACAGAGTCTATGTTAATCATTAAAGGAGAGTAGAAAAAAAGGAAGTATGTTTTACCTGAAGTGGTATCTAACTGGAAATTATAACCTTCTCCCGGTAAAGCGATATTGTTTTGTCTGTAAGGCAGATAGGGATTTATATTACTGTTAAAAGGGAATATAACGCTGCATTTATTAGTTAAATCCGAGCCAATGGCATAAACATATGCAGGCTGATTATTGGACAAAGTAAGATTAAAAAGTGTGCCCGAAGCATACGGCTCGGTCATTTGGAAATAATTGTTATTCTGTAATAGTTTCATTGGCAAGCCGGTACCCAGACTAAATGAAACAGAACCTGAAATTCCGTAGTTCCCTTCTTCAACTTTTGGCCCTGGAATTTCCTCGCCTGCCCAAACACAGAAATGATTAAAATCATAGTATTTAACCCACGTATAACCGTTATTGCCCCAATTTGAACCCCAGCTATTAAGGATTTCAAAAGCGCCGTCATATTTTTCATCATCATAGCCTATAACAGCTAATGCATGGCCGCCGAAATTTTTTGTATATTCTATACTGTCTGGTTCCCAAAGGTCTTTTGCATTATAAAATGAGGTTGGGCAATTTATAGCAATAATTACGGGATTCTTTTCAAAAAGGCTCTTCTTTACTAAGATTGTCTTGTTTTTAGTATCCCCATAAGTAATTGTTCTGTATTCTTTTATCTTATATTTCGAAGCTATGGTTTTATCATGGTCTTTAATTTCCAAATTACAGTTGTAATTAAAATCTTTAAGTTTCAAAACGCCATCTGTTTTTAATAGCTCCAGTCCTTGTACAAGGCTTGTACCGGAACTGCAACCCGGTCTTGTCCTGATTTGGTTGTAAATATAGGACGGTGAGAAAGTATTACTGTCTATTTCTGCCCTGCTCCAATTATTTTGAATGGCAGATACCATTGTTCTTACAGAATATGCAATAGCCCAGCCTGAACAAGTTGACAATGATCCCTGATTACCGGGAGTAGGGGCATATTGACGAAGAGATACTTTGGGAGGTAAGTTTGTTAAATCCCGGTTTAAAAGTGCAGGCGCCCTTGAGCATTTTACAAAAATGGAGTCATCTAATAAAACTCCGGTACCATATTCCTGGCAATTTGCACTTATACAAAATACTACGAGAAAATAGAATAATAGTCTAAACATATACTGAAAAGTTTTTAGCTTTTAATTAATTTAGGCCCGATACTATTATAGTTATAATTTGAATGAAATTATAATACTACATTCAAATCGCCGGTTAATATATGAAAAAGTAATAATAAATGGAAATTATTTATTTTATTAACTTTAGCCATATAAGGTGCTTTTTTGAACTTTTTAATTGCAGATTAGATAAATTGATATGCTGAAAACTAGCATCTAATAATTAAAGGGAAAGAAATTAGAAATGAAAAATATTTCTTTTGTAACAGGGTTAATATTATTGGTCATTCTTTCCGGCAGTCTTTCCTTATATGCTCAATCCGATTCCTTTACCGTCTTAGCTGTTGGTGGAAACGTTTCATTTACTAAAGCCGGAAGCAGTGCCTGGAAACATTTGAATACAGGCGATCAATTGTCTGGTGATTTTAAAATTAAAATAGACAAAAATTCATACGCCGGATTAATATACTCAAACGGAAGAGCTTTTGAACTGAATAAACCCGGGGTGTATGAAAGTAAATGGCTGAGAAATTCAATAAGCAATAATACATCTTCAGGTAAAAAGTTTGCTGAATTTGTTCTAAATGAGATAACCAAAAAGATTGTTAACACAAAACAGATGAAAGTAACAGGAGCTGTGGTAAGAGAGCGAATGAATGATATTCCGGTTGGTATTCCTCCCTCGACATATCTTTTAGATTCTGTTGTTGTTTTTAGCTGGTATCCTGTTGATAGCTGCAGTTACTACACCTTCAAATTAATTAACGGCGATAACAAAACTGTTTATTTGAAAAGAGTCCAGGATACGACGATATCCATTAATTTTAACTCTCTCCAAATAAATGATGATAGTTATAAGTGGCTGATCATTAACTATGATAAGCCGGAACAAATGTCCGACACAAATTATATTTTTAAATTTACTTCTTCCAAAGCTGAAGCAATAAAAGACTCAATTGAAAAATTGAATGAAATGATCGGAAACCAGGCTGCTGCTCTTAATCAAATTATTCTCGCATCATTTTATCAGAGGAATAATCTTAATATAAATGCGCTGGAAGCATATAGAATGGCCGTTAAACTTGCACCAAAGGTAAAAGCTTACAAAATTAGATATAATGAATTTGTAAAATCGATGGGATTGGATAGAATGGTTGAATAACCGGCTTGAATAAAAATAATTGTTTTTACTGTATTAAAGACAATAAAGAATTATGCAATGTAAATAAAAGCTGACATTAAGTAATAATTTTGTTTAATGTTCGGATATTTGGTGATTATATTTTACGCGATTTATTTCTGACCTATTACAAATAAAGATATTGCGTAATTTTATTCATAAATAATTACATTTATAATTAAATTCAGGAATGGTTGTAGCCTTTGTTATTCTGATTTCTTAAGTGACGGTTAAAACTTAACAGCAAATTAAATATGGGGATATTATGCGGCCTAAATTAATTCTTATAGCAATTGTTTGTTCCTTTCCATTTATCTTATTAGCACAGCTCTCACACCTGGCTAATAAAGCTAATATTTCAAATAAAAATATAATAATTCATAAACCAGGCCATATCTACTCTTCATATACAACCAAGGCAGATAGTACTTTTACCAACGATATTGATTTAACCGAAATGGCGGACTATATAGTGGAATTTAAGGACACGCCTCTTTTTGCCAAATCGGTACAAGGTAAGCAAAAACTTGCCAAGGTTTCTTACCAAAATACTTTTGAACAATTTTCCAGGGACATTGCAGCGCTTAGCCATAATTCATCAGCAATACTAAAAGTAAGCTTAAATACTCCCGTAATTAAAAGGGAGTATTACAAGGTCTTTTTTGGCGTAAGTCTAAAAGCTTCAAGGGCATTAAAGGATGCTATCCAATCACTTGCTTATGTAAAACGTATTTATAAAGATTATACTGTAAAAGCATTAGACGATCCGTACAATATTATTAAGAAATCCGGAAAGAGAGTGCACAGCGATTCTGTAACAGGTAAAGGCGTAATAATAGGCATTATTGATACGGGTATTGATTATTTGCATCCGGCTCTGGGTGGCGGATTTGGTACCGGCTTTAAAGTAATTGGGGGCTATGATTTTGTTAATAACGATAACGATCCGATTGATGACAACGGACATGGAACGCATGTGGCCGGAATAATAGCCGCAAAGGGTGATAGCTTAACAGGCATAGCTCCTGATGCATCACTAATGGCATTTAAAGTGCTTAATTCAGAAGGTTATGGAACAGAGTCGTCTGTATTAGCAGGTATTGAACAAGCTGTTGATCCTAATAATGACGGTGATACGGAAGATAAGGTAGATATTGTTAATATGAGCTTGGGAGGTTCAGGGGATTCTAATGATCCGCTCTCAATAGCTGTTGATAATGCTACAAGTATTGGAGTTACATTTTGCATTGCAGCCGGAAATTCAGGCAATTATAATACTATCGGCAGCCCTGGTGCTGCTGTTTCTGCAATTACTGTAGGTGCCGCAGATGAAAGCGGCAACATTGCATATTTTAGTTCTATGGGACCTGATAAAGGCGATTACTATATTAAACCTGATGTAATTGCCCCGGGTGTTAACATATATTCGACTTACCTGGATAGTTCTTATGCAACCTTAAGCGGCACATCTATGGCTACTCCTTATGTTACCGGAGTTTGCGCATTGATAAAAAACATTCACCCCGATTGGGCGCCGGAATTAATAAAATCATCAATAGTTAATACTGCCGATAATACTTCCGCAGACGTAATGGCCCAGGGGGGCGGAAAAATTAATAAACAAAATGCTGAAAAAATTTCTTCCCTTGCCAGCCCAAGTAATCTTAGTTTTGGATTAGATGATGCAAAACAATCAACCTGGACTGTACAGGATACAATTGAAATTACAAATAAAAATAGTTTGAATCAGGATTATACTATATCAATTACAGGGCTGCAGGCAGGAGTAAGTTTAAGTGCTGCATCTTCAAATTTTACCGTCTCAGCGGGAGCCTCACAGAAAATAATATTTACCCTGACTGTTAATAATAACACTGTGGCATATTTAGACAATGGCTCCAGGGCATATTACGGGAATGTAAATATTGCAGGAACATACGACAAGTTGCATTTACCGTGGGCATTTGTTAAAGCACCTTTACTGATTGTAAAATTTGATGTGCCACCGACTAATTTTTATGTAGTAAATAATGAATCACTTTATCAATCATATGATGCAAATTGGACGGATAGTAATTGTACTGCGGAACTTATTGTAAATAAAGGCGTTTTTAATATTCTTGCAGCATCTTATGTCTTTAACAATGGTAATTATTATGTAGATTATATTATTAAGCCGGGTATCAAACTCAGCGGTTTTGATACAATTTCTATTTCTACAAATGAAGCAAAACATCTTATCAATTTGAACGGCGTAAATGAAAACGGAAATCTGATAAGCACATTGAATAACGGTCGTAAAACATATTTGCTGGAACTTCCGGACTCATCTTATATGAGTTTTACAGGCTGGGATATTTTTGCTGAAGATTATTTTAAAATGTCGGATTTGCCGGACGGTTTTTCACTTCTCACTATGGAATATCAATCTGATTTGAGTACCGAAAATATTGCCCGTTTTATTGGATTTGACACGGTAAGAAATGTAAAAACGGATATTGAGCTTGCTAATAAATCATCGGATTTAGTTAAACAAAATATTCATGTCTCATTTTCCCCGCATGAAAAATTGCATAATATCGGCATCGGGGAAATGTTTCGGTCCAGCTATCAGTATAATGGTAAAACATATTACGGGGCTTCAGGGTCTATAGATAACCCTGTGGCCATAACAGCAAATGAATGGGACGGGGTACTATTTAGTACACCGGATAAAGGTGCTTCTTTTGGCTTTTCGGCATTTATAGGAACAAATTTGTTTGCAAGCGAGGATGGATCTGCCCAGCCATGGTTTTTTACGCCTCCTTTAAGAGAAACCGCAGATAGTATGGGATTATACGTTACTCCAAATCCTACTCCGAATGTCTTATTTTATCATACTAACAACAAGATTAATTTCGGACGTGGAGTTGTTTATCCCTATATGTTGGGTGTAAATTATCCTTCCGGAAGTTCTACCTATATTGGCCTTGGAAATTTACTTTTTGAGGGCCAGTTAAATGAAGAAAGGTATGCGGATAATGCGTTATCGGAATATTCTCTTACGAATGAAAGCGGCAGTGTAATAAAAAAAGGTACTTTGGGAAATTTCTCTTATATAAAAGCATCGCCCGGTATTTACAATTTTGAGGTTACCAACAATAATTATCTTATTGATTCTACAATTATTGGAAAGGCAGTATTAAAGGATAAATTTAATTTGAGCAATTCCGATATGAACCCGCCTAATATTACATCGCTGCAATTGAGGGATGTAAATAATATTATAAGTTGTAATATGCAAAAGGGTGATAAATTAAGTCTATATTTTTCCATCCTTGATGATAATATTTCTGGTTTGGATTCCGTTGAAGCATATGCTAAAAATTATTATCAAACTGGTTGGCAAAAACTTGCAATATCGAAAATATGCTATGATAGTTTAATCGGGTCTTATTATACTGGTGATTTAAGTTCATTTACAAATGCTGATACTTCGGCTATAGATTTAAAAATTACAGCTGCTGATATTTCCGGTAATACTATGGAATATACTATACAGCCGTCATTTACCGTCGGAAATTTTAAGGGAAGTTATACCGGAGTAGTCAAAACCGGTACGACTATAGAGTCATGCGAACTTTATAATAACTATCCCAATCCTTTTAATCCGGGTACATATATAAACTATAATATTCCGGGTGATTCATATGTGAAAATTGAGATATTTAATATCCTTGGACAGAGCGTTGCAAAGTTATTCGAAGGTAACCAGACAAGGGGAATGTACAAGTTTTATTGGAATGCAAGTAAATTTGCCAGCGGCTTATATTTTTGTAATTTTACAGTTAAAGGCAAGGTAAATTACCAAAAAATTAATAAACTGATTTT
>JARLHB010000223.1 GCA_031292465.1 Ignavibacteriaceae bacterium | reverse complement strand
TAACGCCGTCGCTTCTGTCTATAGTGGTGGCCCTGCTTGAAGCTGCCCACGGAAACTTTACAACTTCAAATTTAATATTCATTTCTCTTGCTTTAGCTTCCGTTAAACCTGCCCATGCAATTTCCGGATCTGTAAAAACTACAGCAGGGATAGCGCGCGGTTCAAAAACTGTTTTATGCCCGAGGATAGCTTCAACAGCTACTCTTGCTTCATGCGAAGCTTTATGTGCAAGCATAGGCTCGCCGGCTATATCTCCGATTGCATAAATATCAGGGTCGTCCGTCCTTAATTGTGTATTAACGGTTATCCATCCTCTGGTATTAACCTTTACCTTTGTATTTTCAAGTCCCAGCCCCTTTGTTTCAGGCTTGCGTCCTATAGACATTAAAACATAATCATAAACCTGCTCTGTGACTTTGCCTTCGCCGTCCTGTATATTAACGCTTATTCCGTCTTTTACTTCTTTAATTGACAGAACCTTTGAGCTTAACATTACCTTATCGTATTTAGCTGCAATCTTTTTTGCGAGGAATGCAACAAGGTCCCTATCGGCGCCCGGAAGCAACCCGGGAAGCATTTCTACAACCGAAACTTTTGTACCGAGAGCGCTGTAAACCGAACCGAGTTCAAGCCCGATATACCCGCCGCCTATAACTAAAAGAGTATTAGGGATTTCAGGCAGGTTAAGAGCAGATGTGGAATTTAATATCCTTTTGCTTTCAATATTCAAAAAGGGAATGGTTGCAATAACAGAGCCGGTGGCAATAATTGTTTTTTCAACTTTCTTTTCTTCAACTCCGCCTTCGGCTTTTTCAATACGCAATGTATTGGAATTAATAAAGCTTGCAGTTCCCTGTATATAATTTATTTTTCTTTGCTTGGTAAGAATTCCCAGTCCACTGGTGAGCTTATTAACAACGCTGTCCTTCCACGCTCTTAATTTATCAAGATCAATTTTAGGCTGGGAAAATTCAATTCCCCATTTCCCGGCTTCTTCAGTTTCATTAATCAGCTTTGCCACATGGAGTAATGATTTTGAAGGAATACAGCCGCGGTACAGGCAAACGCCGCCGGGATTCTTTTCTTTATCAATAAGAGTAACTTCCATTCCGAGATCGGCTGCATAGAATGCCGCTGCGTAACCGCCCGGGCCGCCTCCGATAACCGTAACTTTTGATTTTTCCATTATTTTTACCAATCTATTTTTTAATTAAGGCGACTTAAAAATATAACGTCTTAAGCAGTCTTATATAGTTTTCAATAAGTATTAATTAAATAAAGTTATACAGAATTATATATTTCTTAGAAGGCTATTTCAATTGTTCTTAGTGGAGTCTTCGTGCCCTTAGTGTCTTTGTGGTTAGGCTTTTATTTTAATTAAAAATTAAATCATTTCCACCACTAAGACACATAGATCACTCACATAGTGATCCCTTCGGGATAAGAAACACTTAGAAAGAACAACTTTCAAGACAGCCTTAAAAGTATCTAAACCTTTTGCGTAACTCCGATTAATTATCCTTCGATTAAAATTTTAATCGGCTGTTCAAGAGCTTCGCAAACCCATCTTAAGAATCTGGCAGCATCAGCGCCGTTAATTATCCTATGGTCATATGACAAAGATAAAGGCAGTATCAATCTGGGCTCAAATTTCCCATCAATGTAAACGGGTTCATAACTGCTTCTTGAAACGCCCAGAATTGCGACTTCCGGCGAATTAACAATAGGTGTAAATGATGTACCGCCAATGCCGCCTAAGTTGGTAATTGAAAAGCATCCGCCCTGTAATTCTTCAAGTGATATTTTCCTGATCCTTGCTTTCTCTGCAATCGTGTTTAGTTCGATTGAAAGTTCAGTAATATTCTTTTGATCTACATTCTTTATCACCGGAACAATAAGGCCGTGCTCCGTGTCCACAGCAATGCCTATATTGAAGTACTTCTTAAATATAACTTCTTTCTTTTCCAGATCAATACTTGAATTAAACTGGGGAAATACTTTAAGAGCAGATGCAATTACTTTAAGCAGAATAGAAGTAACTGTTAATTTGCCGCCCTTCTTTTCAATTTTAGGATTAAGCTGTTTTCTTAACTTTTCAAGTTCCGTAATATCCACTTTATCATGCTGCGTAACATGAGGGATGGTTGACCATGCATAGGTTAAGTGTTCCGCTGCCTTTGAGCGTATATTGCTCATAGGCTTCTTTTCTATACCGCCGTATTTTGAAAAATCCGGGAGCGGTTCTTGTTTAAGTCCCGCTGCAGGCTGTGATGATCTTTCTTCATTCAATTTTTTGACGTAATATTTTACATCATCCATTGTAATCCTGTTTGCAGGGCCGCTTCCGTTGACTTTGTTTATATCTACACCAAGTTCCCTGGCAAGCCTTCTTACGGAAGGAGCAGCAGGCGCTGCGCCTTTTTGAATTGGCGGCTGGCTGTCTCTTTCGGAAAAATTAATACTTTCACGTTCGCCTTTGGCTTCCGGCCTTTCAACAGCGGCTGTCTTTACATCGGCTTCTTTTACAGGCGCAGGTTTAGCATCTTCTTTTACAGCCTGCACTGCGCTGATATTAGTTACTGAATCCTCAACGGCAACTTTGATTAAAGTCTGCCCGACTTTAGCCTTTTCGCCTGCTTTAATAAGCACTTCAATAACTTTACCGCTTAGTGTTGACGGAACCTCAATAGTTGCTTTGTCGGTTTCAATTTCCAGAATACCCTGATCCTTTTCAATTACATCGCCAACCTTTACTAATACGGTTAATACATCGGCTGAATCTATATTTTCGCCAAGTTCAGGCAGTTTCATTTCTAACTTAGCTCCCACTTTAGGTGCTGCAGTAACTGTTGGCTCTGCTTTCTTTTCAGGAACAGGTTCCTGCTTCACAGCAGGTTTTGGCTCTTCAACCTTTTTTTCAGGTTGTGCTGCTTCTGCAACTGTACCTGCTACGGCGGACTGTCCGAGCTCATCAACTATCATTATAGTCTGCCCGATTTTTACTTTATCGCCCGGCTTTATTAATACACTCTGAACTACGCCGGAAATAGTTGAAGGGACTTCAATTGTGGCCTTATCGGTTTCAATTTCTATAACGCCCTGATCTTTTTCAACCTTGTCCCCGGCTTTGATTAATACATTAAGAACATCGGCGGCTTCAATGTTTTCGCCAAGTTCCGGTAATTTAAATTCTGTTGACATTTTTTACCTTAAAACGATTTTCTATTATATAAAAATATTCAATTTATTTTCCGCTCATAAGCGCGCCCGGTTGTGCCGGGGTTATAAATAAATTGGATTAGGTTTATTAGAGTCTATTCCATATTCTTTAATTGCTTTATCAACAACTTCGCTCTTAATTTTATTTTCAAGGGCGAGTGAATATAATGTAGCAACTACAATATGTTTTGCATCCACTTCAAAGAAGTCTCTTAAACTTTCCCGGCTTTCACTTCTTCCGAAACCATCAGTACCCAGGCCGACTAAAGGCCTCGGGAACCATTTTGCAATTGAATCGGGAAGCGCCTTTACATAGTCTGATGCTGCAACAAAAACACCGTCTTCGTTCTTCAGCATTTCGCCAATGTAAGATAGTTTCGGCTGCTTAGCAGGATTATACATATTCCACCTGTCCGTATCCTGTCCGTCTTTTCTTAATTCTTTGTAGCTTGTTATGCTCCATATATCAGCAGCAACTTTAAAATCTTCTTCAAGAATTTCTGCAGCTTTAATAACTTCGTTAAGAATTGTACCGCTTCCGAATAATTGAGCTTTAAGCTTTAATGATTTTTTAGCGGAAGCTTTGAATTTATACATACCTTTCAGGATGCCTTCTTTAACCCCTTTGCCTTTAGGCATAGGAGGCATACTGTAGTTTTCATTCATAACGGTTAAATAATAAAATACTTTTTCCTGTTCTTCATACATGCGCCTTATGCCGTCGCGTAGGATAACCGCTATTTCATATGCAAATGCGGGATCGTAAGCTACAAGGTTTGGTACGGGATATGCCATTAAATGGCTGTTGCCGTCCTGGTGCTGTAGTCCTTCTCCTGCAAGGGTTGTACGGCCTGCGGTTCCGCCGACGAGGAAGCCTTTGCAGCTCATATCGCCTGCTGCCCAGATTAAATCTGCCGCCCTGTTGAAGCCGAACATGGAGTAATAAACGTAAAATGGAATCATGTTAATACCATGGGTAGCATAAGCTGTACCTGCTGCAACAAATGAAGACATAGCGCCTGCTTCGTTAATGCCTTCTTCCAGAATCTGTCCGTTAGTTGCTTCTTTGTAATAAAGAAGGGTTTCTTTGTCTACGGGTTCGTATAACTGGCCGACGTGTGAATAAATTCCCACCTGGCGGAAGAGTGCTTCCATACCAAAGGTTCTTGCTTCATCCGGGACAATTGGAACGATAAGCTTGCCAAGCTCTTTGTCTCTTAAAAGCTTTGCAAGAATTCTTACAAATACCATTGTGGTTGAGGCTTCTTTGCCTTCCGTACCTTTGTAAAATTCTTCAAAAATATCTTCGGGAGGAGTTTTTAACGGGCGTATAGATGTTTTTCTTATTGGTATATAACCGCCGAGTTGTTTCCTCTTTTCTTTAATATACCTTATTTCGGGGCTGTCTTCAGAAGGTTTGTAAAAAGGTGCTTTTGCAACTTCTTCATCAGAAATAGGTATCCCGAATCTTGTACGGAATTCAGCAAGTTCATCTTCATTTAATTTTTTCTGCTGGTGAGTAATATTTTTGCCTTCGCCGCTTTCACCCAGTCCGTAACCTTTAATTGTGTGGGCTAAAATTACAGTCGGTGAACCGGTATTTTCAACAGCGGCTTTAAATGCTGCATAAACTTTTTCAGGATCATGCCCGCCGCGCTTCATCTTGCGAAGCTGCTCATCGCTTAAGTCTTCAGCCATCTTCATCAAATCAGGATCAACGCCGAAAAGATGTTCCCTTATATATTTCCCTGATTCGACAGAATATTTTTGGTACTGCCCGTCAACTATTTCGCCAAGGCGTTTAATCAGTTTGCCGTCCGTATCTTTTGCAAGCACAGGATCCCAGTCGCTGCCCCAGATAACTTTAATAACATTCCATCCTGTACCGCGGAAGTTTGCTTCAAGTTCCTGAATAATTTTACCATTGCCTCTTACAGGCCCGTCTAATCTTTGCAGGTTGCAGTTAACAACAAAAATTAAGTTGTCTAATTTTTCTCTTGCTGCCAGGCTTATTGCGCCAAGGGTTTCCGGCTCGTCTGTTTCGCCGTCTCCAAGAAAAGCCCATACTTTGCTGCTGCTGGTTTTCTTTAACCCGCGGTCTTCCAAGTAACGGTTAAACCTTGCCTGGTATATTGCCATTAAAGGGCCGAGACCCATAGATACGGTCGGGAACTCCCAAAAATTAGGCATTAACCACGGATGGGGATAAGATGATAAGCCGCCGCCGGGTTTTGATTCCCTGCGGAAGTTATCCATTTGCTCTTTAGTAATTCTTCCTTCAAGAAAAGCCCTTGCGTAAAAACCGGGAGTTGCATGCCCCTGAAAATATATCTGGTCTCCGTCGTAATCATCGCCCTTGCCTTTAAAGAAATGGTTAAAGCCGATTTCATAAAGCGTAGCGGCTGATGCGTAGGTTGATATATGCCCGCCTATGCCGTGCTCTATATTATTAGCCTTAACCACCATAGCCATAGCATTCCAGCGGATTAAGCTTTTTATTCTTCTTTCAATTTACCTGTCGCCGGGGAACGGCGCCTGTTTTTCTCTTGGTATTGTATTTATATAAGGAGTGTTGGCAGAAAAAGGAATTTCCACCCCGGCTTTGTGCGCCCTGATTTGGAGTTCCTGCAGCAGTTCTTTAACTCTTTCCGGCCCGCTGTGTTCTAAAACATAATCCAGCGAATATAACCATTCCCTGGTTTCTATATCATTGTATTCTTTTGATTTATCATTGCTCATTTGAGGTACCTTTACTTCGATTTATATAGTTGTAAAAATTTATTAAATCGCGCCGGCATGTTATACAAGCCGGTCAGTCCCACATAAAACCGGGTTTAACGGTTTTATACATTTAATTTACCTTTTTTAACACTTATTTCGAAAAGCCGCTTTAAGAAAGCGTCTTTTATAAACTCGGGTTCAAAATAGTCAGATTGAGAAATAAATACAAGGAATTGTAAGGAGTTACGGGCTTAAAGTGACGCAGTAATCATTAACGGGGCGTGTATTGAAATATTATCTGTTTATTATAAAACAATATGCTCTGAATTTTGCATTACATATAGAATAACCGTAAACCATAATAGTAATAAATTGCTTATTGAACCCGTTTTTCGAAATAGAAACGAAGAAATGGAAACCGTTGAAACGGTTAAAAAAACAGGACATTCTGTAAGGCAACCCATGACTTAAGAGGCTGTGTTAAAATTGATTTTGCATAAATAATATTGCAATAAATTAATATCTGAGATTCTTGGTTAACGAACGGTAAACTGTTAAAAC
>JARLHB010000222.1 GCA_031292465.1 Ignavibacteriaceae bacterium | reverse complement strand
CCATCGTAATAATAAGTGAATCATCTGATATTTTGATTTTGCCTTCCGGTACAAAAGAGCTGTCATTGGTTAAAGTCACATTCAAACTCTTATTACCGGCAAAGTTATTAAAGTCTCCGTAAAATTTGTCTTTTGTTGGAAAGTCGTTAATAGTATATGTTGATGAACATCCTATAAAAAACAACGGCACCAATGATATTATCATAAAAGGTATTTTCATACTCCCACCTTTGAAAAGTTATTAGATATGGAATTAATACCTTACAACTAACAATACCCGTCTGTTTACAAACATGTACAAAAACTAATTAGAGATCATTTCTTTGAAAAGAAGCCCCTAATAAGCTGTATAATTTTACATAATAGTATTATTAATATCAAGAATAAATAATCATTAGTCCTGAATGAACATTACTACCATTTCCCAATTATACCCCCGGCAAAAAATCCTTATGATTTTTCCTTATTTGTAAAAAATCACATTTTTTTAAGTCTGCGCTTAAAAAATACTTGACAAATTCCAATTAATTGCTAAATTAGTAATGTCGATTAATCAATATACTTTACTTAATTAAGTTATATCATATTAAACTATTATTTATTTAGGTTTTATTACTTTGATTCATTATTTACTATTCTTTTGTATGACGTATTAAAAAAAGGGTGTCATTTTTATAAAGTTCATAAAATAATTTCTTCAAGTAAACCCTGTAAAGTAATAGACCTAAACGGTCAGGGGTAAAACATTTATAAATAATCTAATAACAATAACCGGGAGAGATATGAGTTACGTAAAAAATACCTTAATTAGATCTTTTTTTATTTCCCTACTGGCTCTAATTGTAAATTCAAACTTAACAGCACAAACTAAAGATACTGCCGCAGCAGCCAATCCACTAACTATTACGGGCATGGTAGATGTTAATTTTAATAAGAACTTCAATAACCCTGTTAGTCATATAAACGGTTACAGGAACTTTGATCTTTATGAAAACCAGTTTAATCTAAATGAAGCCAGGGTTACGGTTCAGAAGAATGCAGCCCCTGTGGGTTTCCGCGTTGACCTGGCATACGGACAAACTATGGACATCGTAAACAGTGATGCAAGCATAGGGACCCAAAAATCGCTAAAAAATATCGAACAGGCATATCTTACTGCAGTTATACCGGTTGGTAACGGACTTACTGTAAATGCAGGTAAAATGGTTACACACATGGGCGGTGAAGTTATTGAGTCAATCTCAAATATAAACTACAGCAGATCAATTCTATTTGCATATGCTATCCCTTATTTCCATATGGGAGTATGTGCCAGCTATCCATTCAGTCCTCAGTTCAGCGCCACATTATATATATATAACGGATGGAATAATATGGTTGAAAACAATACCGATAAAACATTAGGCGCAGAAATTACCTGGGCGCCGTCTTCAGCATTTACATTCATCCAAAACTATATCGGAGGCGCCGAGGAAAACAATTCAACAAACAAAAGGCATGTTTTTGATTCAATTTTTAACATACAGGCAACAGATGCTTTGTTTGTAACTGTTAATGCAGATTACGGACAAGAATCAAACACCGCCGCGGGATTAGCAGTATGGAAAGGCATCGCATTGACAGGTAAATATACTATTACCGATGTTTCCGCAGTTGCCGCAAGAGGCGAATATTATTACGACCAAAATGGTTTTACTACAGGAACAGCACAGGCCTTAAAAGAGATTACACTTACTTATGAATATAAGTTCGGCGGCAGTTTGGTTACACGTCTTGAATACAGAAGAGATTTTTCAGATATGAACACCTTTGAAGATGATATGGGAACATTTACAAAAAATAATCAAAATACCTTATTGATCGGCTCGGTTTATTCCTTCTAAGTAATCAGTATGATATTAAAAAGTTTATTCATGTTAACATTTAATTATAGGAGAAAAATATGGCTGAACAAACTCCAACCATGAAAAAGACACTCGGATTAACCGGTGTTACAGTAAATGCTATGGCGCTGATTGCGCCGGGGGCATTCTTATGGATCACTTATCAATTGCAGGCTTCAAACAACGGCGGCGATACTGATATGTGGACAGGTATTGTAGCCGCACTTATTGTTGCTTTTTTAACAGCAATAGCATTTTCTGAAATGGCCCGCAAATATCCGGAAGCCGGCGCGGGCGGTTCTTATTATTTTGCTGAAAAAGCATTCCTTGACCGCGATAAAGCTTCTCATCAGCGATATGCACGTATAGCAAAATTCCTTACCGGATGGGCCGCACACTTATTCTATTGGGTTTACCCTGGTGTAATGGTTGCAATGATGGCTGTTTTAGTTAATTACATATTAAGCCAGTTTGGGGTTAACCTTTCTATTTATATGCAAATTCTTGTTGCAATTGTCTTCTCTGCCATAGTAGGGTTTATTGCAGTACGCGGTATAAGCGGTTCTACAAACGTAGCAATTATTATAAATGTTGTTCAGCTTGTTTCACTTGTAGGCTTTAGCGTACTTGCAATTCTTTTCAGGCTAAATAATCCTTTGCATGCAACACATTGGGCGCATCCCACAGGATTTTCCATTGTATTCCCCCACAGTCTTTCGGCAATGCTATTTCAGTCCACAATTGCAATATTAATATTAGTCGGTTTTGAGTCTTCCACTTCCCTTGCAGGTGAAGCAATAAACCCTAAGCGCGATATTCCGAGAGGAGTAATTCTTTCACTTATTATACAAGGCCTATTAGCATACTTATTTGAATATTTTGCTGCAAACTTTGCAATTTCCGAAAAGTTAGTTTATGTAGGAGCAGACGGAACTAAATTAACAGGTATGGCAGCAGCAGCAGCTTCCGGAGCACCAATCGGCGATCTTACACGCCTTATCGGTGATTCAATGCTTGGCGGTAACGGATTTGCTTTAATGATTGTTATTGCAGTTACTGTAGCTCTTGCTGTTTTAGGCACCACTCTTGCCGCCATGAATACAGCAGTCAGAATAAGTTTTGCCATGGCACAGGATAACGAAATGCCCGGCCTGCTGGGTTCTTTACACTCAAAACATGTAACTCCACATATTGCCGTATGGATATTGGTAGGTGTTTCTGCAGTTATAGGAAGCGTTGGAGTATTAAGCGTTACCGCCCTTACAGGTGTAACATTGGCTTCTAATATTGGAACATTTGCATTATACGCAATTATATGCGTTTTAACATTTATAACCTTTGTCGGCAGAACCGAGTTCCACAGCATTAAACATGCTGTAATACCCATTTTAGGTTTCCTCGGTAATATCGGAATGTTAGTAGCAGTTGTATTCATAGGCTTAACTACCCCAGGCGTATCGCAGGATGCAACAAAGATGGCTTTATATATTACAATAGGCTGGGGCGTAGTAAGTGCTATATATTTACTTTGGAACAGCAAAGTAAGCGGCAGACACATTGTCCCGCCAACCGAATTAGTTAAAAGTGCACAAAACAGATAATTTTTAATTTAGTGGAGAGAGAGTATGAACGAGGCTGTCTCAAAGGTAAGATTTAGAGATAGCCTCTACATACATAATTAAAAATGGGACTAAAATAAATTGTATACAGTAATACGTTATTTTATAGTATATATATCTTACTTTTTTCTTAGCAGGAAATGCCAATGACTGCATCTAAGCCAGTCGAGATAAGTTCTTTTGGCCTTTCTCATATAGGAAATGTTCGTAAAGACAATCAGGATGCATTTCGTATTTGTAATCTGGAAGATAACGAAAGCATTTCTTCGTTTGGTTATCTTTTTGGCGTGGCAGATGGCATGGGTGGTTATGCGCATGGCGGAATAGCAAGTACATTAGCGCTCGAAACTTTTTTTGAAACTTTCTATTCAGCAAACGGCGCTTCCCCAATACAGAAATTCAGAGTCGGTATTCAAAATGCAAATTTAAGTGTTTACCAATCGGCGCAAAGAATGAAAGCTGGACGCATGGGTACAACATTAACGGTAACAAATTTAGTCGGGCAGAATTTATATGTTGGCCATGTTGGAGACAGCCGTGCTTATTTAATACGTAATCATAAATCTGATTGTATTACTAATGACCATACTCAGGTGGGAGATTTGGTAAGAATGCGGATATTGTCACCCGATAAGGTAAGGACACACAACCAGCGTTCAGTATTAAATAAATGTATCGGCCTAAATCTTTTCGTCCAGCCGGATATATTTAAAATATCAGTGCAAAAAGATGATATATTAATATTGTGTACCGACGGCGTATGGTCTGTTATTGAGGATGAAGAATTTGGTCAAATTACTAAAAAGATACCGGATCCTGAAGCAATATGCAGAGAAATAATAGATCTTGCATTAAAACGCGATAGTGATGATAATTTATCGATAGTTACTTTGCGTTTTAAAAACTTTCCTCATAAGGTAAAAGAAGCAGACAATAAATCAAACTTTGTACAGAATATTTTTAAACGCTTTACTAAATAAAATAGTATGATTTTAATTATAGTAATTTAGAATTTCTTAATATTATCATAAGGTTAAAAACGTTGCTTTTCAGCTTAATCTTTATTATTATTCATAACTTAACTCTATTACTTGCGTAATATAAATATGTCAAATTCATCTATGTTACAAATTAGCGATCAGTTTGATCACTTTCAAATAAGGCAGCATATGGCAAAGGGCGGCATGAGCGATATTTATCGTGCTTATGACCTGCTAAATGGCCAGGAAGTTGTTCTGAAAATACCTGACAGAATGTCAATCGGAGACCCTGCGCAATTCGAACGGTTTCAACGTGAACTTGAGGTTATGCGTACGCTTAATCATCCTGCAATTCAACAGGGTTTAGGTTCAGGGCGGTATAATAATACACCTTATCTTGTAACCGGGTTAATAGACGGCCAGTCTATGAGGGAAATTGTCCGCACATCTGCACCGATGCCGCCGGAAGAAGCTATTAGCCTTATACGTAAAATAGCAGACGGATTAGCTCACTGCCATGATCATGAAATTATTCACCGTGACCTTAAACCTGAAAATATTCTTATAACAAGTGACGGGCAGCCAATAATTATTGATTTTGGCCTGGCTTTAACCAAAGGCGCGCACAGAGTTACTTATGCAAATTTAAGCGCCGCTGCGGGTACGCCGGATTATATGGCACCAGAACAAATTGAAGGACACCGCGGCGACCAGCGTACAGATATTTATGCATTGGGAGTTATGCTTTTTGAATTATTAACCGGGAACCCTCCTTACACCGGTGATAATAATATGGTGATAATGGCACAGCACCTAAAAGGAGCTATCCCTCGTCTGGATAAAGTTAAGGAAGGAATTTCCCCACAAATTGCGGCTTTTGTTGCAAAATGCCTGCAGCGTAATCCAAACGACAGGTATGCTGATATGCACGCATTAATTGCTGAATTAGACAACCTTGATGCAATTGATGTTTCTATTCTTGAAAGAGCAACCGGAGCGGCGGCGGCGGCTCCATTCTGGCGCTCCCCTGTTTTTGTATCCATCGGTTCTGCAATATTATTATTAATAATAATTGTTATTTTAGCACTAATACTTCAAAAAATACATTAATGGCAGAAAACATTCAAAACCTGACTGAAGAACAACTTATGTCTCTTGTAAAAGAGAAAGGTGTTAATTTTGTAGATTTACAATTTACCGATGTTGGCGGTGCAGTTAAAAACGTTACTATACCAACAAAGGAACTGGAATCTACCTTAAACCACGGAATCTGGTTTGATGGCTCTTCAATAGAAGGGTTTGCCCGTACTGCCGAAAGCGATATGTATTTAATTCCGGATATATCAACATTCGCCGTACTCCCCTGGCATTCAGGAAATGAAACAACAGCACGCTTAATTTGCAACATATATACACCGGAAAGCCAGCCTTTTTTAGGCGACCCGCGTATTATACTTATGAATGTAATTAAGGAAGCTGAAAAGATGGGCTTTATTTACAATACAGGCCCGGAAGTAGAATTTTTTCTTTTGAAACCAGGCTCTGACGGCAAGCTTATCCCGCCCCGCCCTGTTGACAGCGCAAGCTATTTTGATCAGCCCGTTGATATGATGGCCTCGAGCTTATGGAGGCAGATCACTGATGCCTTACATTCGTTTGGAATTGAAACTGAAACTATGCACCATGAAGTTGCAACCGGGCAGCATGAACTGGATTTCCGCTATTCAAATGCTCTTAAAACTGCGGACAATATTGTAACATTCCGTGTTCTGGTTAAAATATTAGCAGAACAAAAAGGGTTATATGCCACATTTATGCCTAAACCTTTGCGCGGAGTTAACGGAAGCGGACTGCATATTCATCAGAGTTTAAGCTTTAAAGCAAACGGAACTAATGCCTTTTCAGATCCTGGCGATTCTCATGGATTATCCAAAATTGCAAAGCATTTTATTGCCGGGCAATTGGCGCATGCAAGAGGTATGTGTGCCATTATCGCTCCGCTGGTTAATTCTTATAAAAGATTAGTTCTTGGTTATGAAGCGCCTGTGTATTTAAGCTGGGGACGTATTAACCATTCCGCTCTTGTAAGAATTCCACGTGCTCATACGCCGGAATCAACGAGAATTGAACTCAGGTGCCCGGATCCAAGCTGTAACCCATACCTTGCATTTGCAGTAATGCTTGCCGCCGGGCTTGACGGAATAAGAAACGAATTGCCTTTAGCCGATGCGAGCGAAGAAAACATTTATCTTGCGCCCGGAAATCGAAAGGTATCTAAATTAGATTTACTTCCCAGTTCACTGTCAGATGCTCTTCTTGATATGGAGAAAGATACTGTCATCCGCGAAGCGCTTGGAATACATTTATTTGAAAGATTTATAAGTTCCAAACGGCTTGAATGGGAAGACTACCGTCTTGAAGTTACCCCCTGGGAATTAGAAAAGTACCTTACTGCGTATTAATAATTAGCAGTACAATAATTATTTTATACTGTCCAGCAACAGGAAATCATTTTCTTTATATGTGGAAGCCGCAT
>JARLHB010000221.1 GCA_031292465.1 Ignavibacteriaceae bacterium | reverse complement strand
TTATAATGAAGTTAACCCCAGAATAATAAGATCCTATTCTGTTTTACCTGGACAACGGACTGTTTTTTAATCTTTAAATTTTTCAATTATTGAATCTTTCAGCCTTTTCTTCTTCCTAACCTTAGAAATATTTTTTCAAAAATGGGAAAGAAACTCGCAAGAGGCTAAAATATTTATTTGTATTATAGTAAATAAAATTACAATAAAGTTTCTATTTTAAACTTTAAAATTTAGATTAAATAAAAACATAAGTGTTTTGTTGTAAAATGGTTACTGAATCAGCATTTTGTTAACTTTAAGAATGAAGATAATTTCTTATAGTAGAATAGATTATTGTGTAAATTTATTCAATAATACGGTTACTAAGGATTTTATCAAAAAGAATTATATGGCACACTTTATGGTTGTGTTATCAAGATTAGCAGACTTTAGTATAGATAAGTTTGAAAATGAATATGCCGGGGGAGAGAAGATTCTGGTATTTTGCAGGTAATAATAATTAATTAGGGCCGAGAATTAGTTGTGAAAATTTTTTGTTCAAAAACTGGCTATGAATCCTTTCTTTTCATATTTAATTATAAGTACAACTTATTTAAAGACAGCTTTCCTCCAGAAGAGGTAATAAATCAAAGGAGAAAAAATGAAAATACGTACTGAAGAAGCACTAGATTACCATAGCCAGGGCAGGCGGGGTAAGATAGAAGTGGTTGCGACAAAACCTTGTTTAACAGCAAGGGATCTGTCACTGGCATATACACCCGGGGTGGCGGAGCCATGCCGTGCAATTGCAAAGAATGATGATGATGTTTACAAATATACCGCAAAAGGTAATTTGGTGGCAGTCGTCTCAAATGGTACAGCGGTGCTTGGTTTGGGAAATATTGGCCCTCATGCAGGCAAGCCTGTGATGGAAGGAAAAGGTGTTCTATTTAAAAGGTTTGCGGACATAGATGTTTTTGATATAGAACTTAAAACTTTAGACCCGAAAGAAGTTATCAGGGCGGTACAACTTCTTGAACCGACATTCGGCGGAATAAATCTTGAAGATATTAAAGCGCCGGAATGTTTTGAAATAGAAGAAACATTAAAAGCAACAATGAATATCCCCGTATTCCATGATGATCAGCATGGAACGGCAATAATTTCATGTGCGGCATTAATTAATGCGGCAGAAATTATAGGAAAGAAAATGTCAGACCTGAAAATTGTTGTAAACGGTGCGGGCGCTGCGGCTATCTCATGTTGTAATCTTTACATCAGGGCCGGGGCGAAAAGAGAAAATATTACTATGTTTGATTCAAAAGGGTGCATAACTAAAAGCCGTACTGATCTTAATAAATACAAAATCAATTTTGCAACAGATAAAGAATTTGCATCGCTTGCTGAAGGAATGAAAGGCGCAGATGTATTTGTCGGACTTTCGGTCGGTGGTGTTGTATCTAAAGATATGGTAAAGAGCATGGGGCCGGACCCGATTATTTTTGCATTGGCTAACCCTGATCCGGAAATTATGTATGATGAAGCAGTTTCCGTACGCAGTGATTTAATTATGGCTACCGGCAGAAGCGATTATCCGAACCAGGTAAATAATGTCCTCGGATTTCCTTTTATATTCCGTGGTGCATTGGATGTAAGAGCCAGTGCAATTAATGAGGAAATGAAAATGGCGGCAGTAAATGCACTGGCTTCACTTGCCAAAGAAAAGGTACCCGAAATGGTTTTCAGCGCTTATGGCGGTGAAAGCTTTGAGTTTGGAAGGAATTATATAATTCCAAAGCCTTTTGATCCGAGAGTACTTTGGTATGTTGCACCTGCAGTTGCAAAAGCGGCAATTGAATCCGGGGTGGCAAGAGAAAAAATAGAAGACTGGCCTGCTTATGAAGAGCAATTGAAAGAAAGGCTCGGCTTATCGAAGGAAATTATCCGCAATATGGTTCTTAAAGCGCAGAAGAACCCAAAGAAAGTTGTATACCCTGAAGGCGAAGAAGAAAAAATTATTCGCGCTGCACATGAATGTTATAATGAAAATATTGCAAAACCGATTCTTCTCGGTAACAGAAACAAGATAAAAGAAATAATTAAAAGCCTTGAATATGACGAAAACGAATTTGAAATATTTGAACCCGAAACCTGTACAAGGTGTGAAAGTTATGCACAGGCATTCTTTACTAAAAGACGCCGTAAAGGAGCTACATTAAAACAGGCAAGAGAAATAATGAAATCCCCTATTTATTATGGCTCCATGATGTGTGAACAGGGCGATGCTGAAGCACTGATAAGCGGTTTAACAACAGACTATGCAAGTACAATTAAACCGGCTCTTCAGTGTGTAGGACTTAAAGACGGATATAAAATTGTATCAGGGCTTTACATAGTAGTAACTAAGAAAGATGTATTCTTTTTTGCGGATACAACCGTTAATGTTAATCCGAATGCAGATGAACTTGCAGAAATTGCAATCTCAGCGGCTGATATAGCACTTGCCTTTGATGTGGATCCTAAAATTGCAATGCTTTCATTCAGTAATTTCGGCAGCTCAAAATATCCCGAAACTGTTAAGGTTAGTGAAGCTGTAAAAATTGTAAAGAAACTTCGTCCCGATTTAGTAATAGACGGCGAAATGCAGGCCGATACTGCAGTTGTTCCTGAAATATTAAATGATGTTTATCCGTTCTCCGATCTTAAAGGCAAAGCCAACGTATTGATTTTCCCGGATCTGAATTCAGGCAACATTGCATATAAGCTTATGGCAAGAATAGGCCAGGCTACTGTAATCGGCCCAATACTTATGGGAATGAAAAAATCAGTACACGTGCTTCAGCGCGGCGCTACAGTTGATGACATTATTCATATGACGGCAGTAGCAGTAGTTGGCGCAAACAATAGACGTAAACAATCAATTTATCCATAGGCTCATAGAGTTATAGTATGTACAAAATAATTAATGCAGAATTTATTGCACCGAATATAAAAAGATTTAGAATTGAAGCTCCAAAAATTGCTGTAAAACGAAAAGCGGGACAGTTTGTTATTATACGCACTGATCCGAATGGTGAGCGTGTCCCGCTTACTATAGCAGATTCCAATACAGAAGAAGGGTCCATAACAATTATTGTACAGGGTGCAGGTAAGACAACGCAGCGTCTGAATGAATTAGGAACAGGTGATTACATAATGGATGTTGTCGGCCCGCTTGGGAAACCTTCACATATAGAAAAATTCGGAGTTGCCATAAGCATAGGCGGCGGCGTAGGAACGGCAATAGCTTATCCTACGGCAGTTGCGTTGAAGCAGGCAGGCAACTATACTATTTCTATAATTGGCGGCAGGTCTAAAGATTTTGTGATACTTGAAGATGAAATGAAAAAAGTGTGCGATGAAGTCTTCGTTACTACAGATGACGGCAGTTATGGTTATCATGGCTTTGTTACCGATAAACTGAAAGAATTAATCGATGCCAGGCGGCAGATTGATTTGGTACTGGCAATCGGTCCTATACCAATGATGAGGGCAATAGCTGAAGTGACACGTAAACAAAAGATTAAAACTGTTGTCAGTTTAAATCCTATCATGGTTGATGGTACCGGTATGTGCGGCGGCTGCCGTGCTACGGTTGATAATAAAACCGTTTTTGTCTGCGTGGACGGTCCTGAGTTTGATGCTCACAAAGTTGACTTTGAACTTCTTGAAAGAAGAAACAGAACTTATCGAAGCGATGAAGAACTGGCATTAAAAAATCATAAGTGCCGCACGGAGGAAGCTATACTTAATGGCGTTGAGGATGAATCGGATACGAACAAGTAAGTAATATTTTGTTTAATAGCCCCGGGTTTTAACCCGGTGAGTGATGACCATTTTTCTATTACAGGCTTTAGCCGAAATTTAATTGTTATTTTGGCTAAAGCCGGATGTGTTTTTATATAAAAGCCCCCGGCATAAATGCCGGGGCAATTTTAAAGCATAAAAAGTTTTTGAAATACTAGTAAAATTTAAAAGAGTTTAACATTACCGGAGAAAGTACTTGGAAAAAATTTCCAACAAAGATAAGATGAAAATTCCGCGCCAAAAAATGCCGGAACAAGATAGTTTAGAAAGAAGCGCTAATTTTTTGGAAGTTAATTTAGGCTATACTGAAGAGCTTGCAAAGATGGAAGCCCTAAGATGTATACAATGCCCTAAGCCAACATGTATTGAAGGCTGTCCGGTTAATGTAAAAATAAAAGATTTCATAGGGCTGATTGCCGATGGAGATTATATTGGCGCAGCGGCTAAAATAAAAGAAGACAATATGCTGCCCGCTGTTTGCGGAAGGGTGTGCCCGCAGGAAGAACAATGTGAATCAAAATGTATTGTCGGCAAAAAGAATGAACCGGTTG
>JARLHB010000220.1 GCA_031292465.1 Ignavibacteriaceae bacterium | reverse complement strand
TTATCTTGATGAAGTAAAAGGGAAGGAATTTGCCGGACAGGGGCAGGCAGTGTTTAATCTGATTGAAAATTTAGAAAAGCCTGTTATTGCCGCAGTTAACGGTTTTGCACTTGGTGGCGGATGTGAGCTTGCCCTTGCTTGCCATATCAGGATAGCCTCGGAGAATGCAAAATTTGGCCAGCCTGAAGTTAATTTAGGTACCATACCGGGATTTGGCGGTACCCAAAGGCTTGCACGATTGATTAATTCCGGCAGGGCAATGGAAATGATATTATCTGCCGATATGATTGATGCTAATGAAGCCTATAGAATTGGCCTGGTCAATCATGTTTATCCTCAAATTGAATTATTAGCAAAAGCAATTGAGCTTGCGAATAAAATTGCATTAAAAGCTCCTTTTGCGGTTAAGAATGCAATTAAAGCTGTGAATAAAGCTGATGAAGCATCATTACAGGATGGGCAGAATTTTGAAGCAAACCTTTTTGCTTTATGCTGCGGCTCTGAAGATTTTAAAGAAGGGACATTGGCTTTTCTTGAAAAAAGGAAACCGGATTTTAACAATAAATAATTTAAAACATTAAACTGATAATACTCTAAAATAACCCGGGTGCCGGACTAATGGGGATATTATTGTTTAATATACTGTTGGCTTTAGAATAAGAATTTTGGATCTCTCATAAATTAATTTTGTCTTATAAATTTTGAGCTTAGATATATAATGAATATTTCTCCTGTAAAAAAAAAGATTATTACTCTTCTATTCGGCTTAGCCATACTTGTTTTGGCTGCAAATGTAATTGTTGCAAAAATATTTCATAACAGGGGGTATGCAAAAGAAAGCGGCCTGAGTGTGGGCGATGTAAATAAAGTGTTTTTGCATGACCTTAGTAGCTTTGGACTGAAAAGTGAATGGATTAAGAAAGTAAAAAGTAAAAACGCTGCGGATGTTTACTCCTACCAAATAATTCTGCCTAAAGATTTGCCTATACCTGTGGTATTATCGGAAATATATGGTTCATTTTATTCATCGGATATGCAGATAAAATCTATGGAGAAGGCAGCAGATGGGAAAACTTCGGTTGAAGTTTATATGCAAAACAGCCTAAAACTAACAGCAGAATTTAATTATGATAATGATATAATAAGGGATGCAGGTAACATTGGTATAATAGTCTTTGGATTGGAAGACCTCAATACAAAGGATTTAAACACAATGATTGAATTTCCGCAAACCTTTATTGCAACCCTTGTGCCTTCAAAATCCGCCTGTAAAATAATTCCTGATTTAGCCGAAAACAGGAAAGAATATGCAGTACTTATTAATGATAAAATCAGTGATATTGATTATAAATTGAGTTATGATTTCTCTACTTACAGATTAAAATTGGCTATCCGATCGATTGTTGCAGACTTTCCAAATGCAGTGTTTTTTCTTATTGATGACAACTCAAAACTTTATTTGTCGCCCGCAGGTGAAGTTATTCGGGACGAATTTGCAAAAAGGAACATAAAGCTTTTAGTCCAAAGTGCGCTTCCTGAGGTATTAAGCGGCAGTAACAGTGAAATTAAAGATTCATTTAAAAGTAAAGTGGAGAAAATACATTTAGGAAATAATAAACTGATTGCCATTAAAGCTGATGGATTTGAAACACTTAAACCGGAAATTTTCAGCCAGATAAAAATAGGTTATAAATTTATAAGCCCTTCTGCAATAATTGCTGCTAATAAAGATAAAGAATGAAGTGAATAAACAGCTTATTTCTGATTAAGCACTTTTCAAAACTAATCTAAAATTAAAATAATATGCCCGAAGTGAATTTGTATGCTAATTTATCGGGAGCCAAACAGTAAAAGTTGAACCCGAATTTACCTTGCTTTCAAGAGTAATTTTGCCATTCATTAGTTCAATCATTTTTTTAGAAAGCGTAAGTCCGAGCCCGTTACCTTCATATTGACGCGCAAATCCCTCGCTTCCTTGCCTGAAAGCTTTAAAAATCACTTCTTGTTTGCCGTCGTTTATTCCTATGCCGGTATCGCTGATCTTGATTAATCCCCATTCTTTTCCATCTGTACTGTCCTTCTCTATTGAAACCGAAATATGTCCTGTTTTTGTAAACTTTACTGCATTATCTAATAAATTAATTATTGCCTGGGAAAACATATCAGCATCTATTTTAAGCATTAGTTCATCATCCAAATTCAATCTAAATTCAAGATTCTTTTCGATAGCTGCCGTTTTAAACGGAGGAATTATGTTGTTTATTAGTTGAGATAGGTTAAATGCTTTTAATTCCATTGATATAATATCCGATTCGAACTTTGACATAAACAAAACACTGTTAAGTGTATTTAATAATCTTTGACCGGAAGAATATATACCATTAAGCATATCAAGGTGTTCCGTATTAGTAATTTCTTCCATAAGGATATTAGAAAAGCCCTGTATGCCTATCAGGGGTGTCCTAAATTCATGCTGCATATTTGCAAGGATGACAGACTTTAACTTGTCGGATTGTTCAGCTCTTTCTTTTGCAGCTATTAATTCTTTCTCTATTCTGATACGTTCGGTAATCTCTTTTTGAAGTTCTTTGTTCGCAATAGAAAGTTGAAGTGTGCGTTCCTCAACTCTTTGTTCAAGCTTGTCATGTGCTTCCTGAAGGGCTAGCTCCATCCTTTTTTGATCGGTGATATCTAAGAATGTTTCAATATTAAATTCATCCTCCCCAAGATTGATACCTGCAATGGTTTTTATTACAGGTATTGAAGTACCGTCTTTTCTTATTAGAATTTCTTCAATATTTGGAGTAAACGTATTTAATTTTGTAGTGCCATCTATCGATGTAAATAAGCTCCCGATTTCTGTACCTATAATATCCTCTTTGGAAATGCCGGTTAATTGTACCGCAGTTAAATTTGCGTCGGCAATTTGCATATTCTCTCTGTCAATAATAATAATGCCGGCATGTACTGCATCCAGGATAGATTTTAGTTCTCTTGCACTTTTAACTATTTTATTTGTTCTTAGGGTAATTTGTTCTTCTGAAAGCAATTTTATGTTTTGTATCTCTTCTATTAAAAAATGGTTCTGCATTACCAATGTATAATAGTTGGAATATACCCGGCAAAGTTTAATTGTATCATCCTGATCTGAAAAAGATTCATCTAAAGTAAGTATTATCAATCCGATGATTCCTGATTGGACAATTAAGGGAATGATAAAAAAACAGTCTTTATGTTTATCATCTTCTATTTTGCCGAAGGTAATTTCGCCGGTGCTCAATGAATTAGGTATAGTACCGTTATCAATCAGAAGTTTAAAGGTGTTTTCTGATTCTTCCTTAATACAACCTTTGGTAGAAGTTTTAAATTGAAAATCGAAATTTTGTTTATCAATAATATAAAGGGCTGCCGAGCAGCAGCCCTTTATTTTCCTGTATGCTTCAAGGCCGTCCGAAATTATTTGCTGAAATGATTTCTCCTGTAACATAAGCGGATCTATCCCGCTTATTGCACTAATAAAGTTCTGGCCGAAAACATTTTGTTGAGTTTGTCCCATTAATTATTCCGACAACATGATTCTAACTGTCTGTTTATAATCGTCAATCAATTTTTTCTTTATGGATGTTAAAAAATCTTTAGGCAGTTGTAAAATTTCCCAGACATCGAAATTAGGTTCGGGAATTATAATATCCCCGCTATTTCCCAATTCCAAAGCTAAAACAAAAATATCCGCAACGTGAACTGATGCTATAAGCTTACTTCTTTGATTGTCCTTTATGCCGTCGTGGTGGAAAAGGATAACATCCTGCAGACTTGTAGGAAGCTTCCATTTTTCAGCAAGAATTTGCCCGGCTTTGCAGTGATCAGTGCCTAAAATTTCAGTTTCTGCTTCTCTTATTGTACAGTTTTTCTTTATCACCAATTCTAAGACACTTTTGTATTCTCCGGGAATAAATTCAAGAAAAAGGAGCTCGCCTATGTCATGAATTATCCCGGCTAAAAAATAATTTTCGAGTTCCTTTTCACCTATTGCATTTCCTATTAGTCTTGTAGCTATTCCAACACCAATTGAGTGGCGCCATAAATCGGCAGGCTTTAGTCCTAAATTTGTTCCGCCCTTTGAAAAAATATTTACGACCGAGAGCGCAAATATTATATTTTTTACTTCGTCAAATCCAAGGTAAAGAATGGCCTGCGAAATAGTTTCAATACTTCCCCTAAAACCATAAAAGGGTGAATTTGCTACTTTTAATATTTTTAATGAGGCAACTTGGTCAATAGATATAATCCGTGATAATTTTTCCGGCGTTATAAAAGGATCCTTTAGTGCTTCAGAAATGGAAGTATAGATCGTAGGCAGGGTTTGTATGCTTTTTATATTATGTATGATTTTTTCAAACGAATTCATTCTTATGTATCATTCTAACTTTTTTTACTTGTTCCATCAGTGCCGCATTATAAATTTCTTCTTCAAAAGAGTTCCTGAAGTTCCACTTAAATCGTGTCTTAAGTTGTTCTTTTGCCTTTTCGATGTCAGCATTATCAAATTTTAACTCTTTTTCCTCTTCTGCATTTTTAACGTAGATGTTTTGTATACCCCAAAGTAGTAGTATTTTCCTGTGGCTTTCTTCCAATTTTGTATTTTCGGTTAATAAAACCTGGCTGAATTTATTCCTTACCGGAACGGCTAATTCCATGCCTTCTTTGAGTTCTCTTATGGTAATTAATTTCGGCATAAGTTATTCCCTGGTTACTTTTAACATGGTTCAAAAATCATAATGAATAAACGCTTAAACCTGTATAAATATTCGAAATAAAATAATAATAGTTTAATTGTGAAGTAATAAGAATTTACTTTAATATTTAAAAGTAATAATGTTTCTTGTCAGTTTTTAAAATGAGAATACTTGTGATTGAAGATGTGCCGGCTGTCAAAATTAAACCGTAAAACGCTCTTTCGTCTTTGGATGTTTTTTATAACATGATATGAGAAGTAATTCAGCGAATCGCTTTATAATAACAAAATTTTAATCCTTTAAGGTTATTTGCAGACCGCTGAATTTACTTTTATAATATTTATTAGCTTCATAATAAAAACAAAAATACGAGGTTATAAATTGCTCTTAATGGATTTAGCTTTAAGCGTATTTTAATTAAGCTTATTTCCTTTTAAATCCACTTCAATTATTTCAAAGCTTATATCTTTTAATTGGTCCAGGACTTTCTCTTTATCACCAACAATAACCGTTATTGCTTTATTTGGATGAATATATTTTACGGCGGCGCTGTTTACATGCTCTTTATTTACAGATTTAATATTATCTATATAGGTGTTAAAATAATCACCTGGTAATGAGTGAATAACCATACTTATTAAATTGTATGCAATTTGTTTGTAGGTCTCAAAGTTTGAAGGGAATTTCCTTATTAGAGATAATTTTGCAAATTCTAATTCTTCATTCGTAACCCCTGATTTGATCCCTTCCAGTTCATTAAAAATCTCCTTTAAGGCATTACCCGTATTTTCTGCTCCTACAGATGTAGTCGTTAAAAAGTAAGCTGCTTCCTTCAGGTAGTGAAATCTTGAATTTGCTCCGTAAGTGTATCCCTTCTTTTCACGAAGGTTCAAATTTATCCTGCTTGTAAACTGACCGCCCAGAATAGTATTAAGGATTGTTTTGGGAAAAAAGTCATTTTCTTTTCTGTTTGGGGCAGAGTGGCCCACTCTAATCTCGCTTTGTACGGAACCTTTCTTATCAAACAGGTAAATCTTTCTCTCACTGTCATACTTTTTAAAGGGAATACATATAGAGTTCTCTTTAGATACCCAATCTTTTAAATAAAGCTCAAGCTTCGATATTAGTTCTTCCCTGGCAATATCTCCAACAACTATTAATTTTGAATTGTTTGGGAGTATAAAATCTGAGTAGAATGTTTTAATATCAGTGATTGAAATACTTTTAACATCCTCATCATACCCGGTTATAGGCGTGGAATACGGATTTGAATTGCCAAACATTATGCGGTCAAAAATCATGTCTGCAATCTCATCAGGCTCATCCTGCTGCTGAAGTATGTGGGTAATTACTTTCCGTTGTTCGCGCTTAAAATCATCTTCATTAAAATGCGGTGATTTAATTACGGTTGAAAAGAGCTCTAATGATTTGTCAAAGTTTTCCTTCAATGTCTGAAGGGAAAGGTAAACATTATCTTCACTGCTTGAGACTCCAAAGTTAGAGCCAAGGAAGTCAAATTCGTCGCCTAATTCAAGCGCATTGTATTTACCGGCGCCTTCGTCCACAGACATTGAGAATAAATTTGACAAGCCTTTTTTATTTGCAGGGTCTAAAAAACTTCCTGCATTTACCAGAAGACTGAATTGCAGAATAGGAAGTTTTGTCTTTCTTATGAATGAAGCTTCAAGATTATTGCTCAGTTTAAATGTTTCAATTCCAGGTAACGAGAAACTTATTTCTTCAGATGGAACAGGCCTTATTGTTCTGTCTATCGGTTGCATTAATAATTCATCCTTCCTTTTGTGGTATTACATGTAGTTCAACGAACGGTTTTAGAAGATAATCTCCTGTTACTTGTTTAATCTTTTCATTAGTTATTTCCTCAAACCTTAATAAGTCAAAATTGAATGAGTTAGGTTCTCCGAGGAAAAAATTATAGGAATTAATTTGGTCAGCTATGGAATCTATATTCTGCATTGAATAAATAAAATTGGATTTTATCCCATTCTTGGATTTTTGTAATTCCTTTTCACCAACACCCCCGGTTTTAAGCTTTTCAATTTCAATGAATATTTCAGTTTTTAAAATATCAAGGCTTATTCCGGGCTTTGCGGTAGCAATAATTGCAAAAAAGCCACCGAATTTTCCTGAAAATTGATAAGCGGTTATGTCCTGCGCGATTTCTTTTTCAAAGACCAGATTTTTATACAGCCTTGAACTTTTTGATCCTGAAAGAAGGTCTGATACAACA
>JARLHB010000219.1 GCA_031292465.1 Ignavibacteriaceae bacterium | reverse complement strand
TCCCGCGCCTCAGCCTATTTCACCCGCTTACGCAACTCAAATGCAGGTTATGGTAAATTCTCTTAATGATATGCCCTTGGCTTCCAACCGGATAAACGGTTCAAAAGGTATTGGCGTTCTGCTCGGCAATTCAATGATGTTTCAACGTTTCCCCACACATAAAAATTATAGTGACCCGCAGTTATCAAATTTGTACGGCATGGTGCTGCCGCTCTTAAAACGCGGCGTTCCGGTTGAAATGGTACATATGGAAAATACAGGTTATGCTGAAACTTTGAAAAATATAAAAACTCTTATTATGAGTTATTCTAATATGAAACCTGTCTCTGCAGATGTTCATCAGCATATAGCGGAGTGGGTTAAGAGCGGCGGCGTATTAATCTATTTCGGCAGAGATGACGATCCTTTTCAGCAGGTTAGGGAATGGTGGAATACAAACGGAAACAGCTACAAAACACCTTCAACTCATTTATTTGAATTGATGGGAATTAAACCTGAGGCAGGCAAAGAGCAATATTCCTATGGAAACGGAAAAGTATACATAGTCCGAAAAGATCCTAAGGAATTAGTTCTTGAAGAAGGGCAGGACAATGAATTTATAGAACTTGTAAAAAATGCTTACGAGCAGGATGCAAAAGCTGGCAAATTTGAAACTAAAAATTATTTTTATCTGGAACGCGGGCCTTATGATATAGCAGCAGTTATGGACGAAAACAGCGATACTACCTCATTAAAAATAAATGGCCCGGTTATAGATTTATTTAATCCGGAGCTGCCTGTTTTAACGGAAAAGGTTGTACGCCCCGGTGAGGAAGCATATTTATATGATTTAAGCAGAATAAAAGATAAAAGTCAGCCTAAGGTTTTATGTGCGGCTTCAAGAGTGTATGATGAAAAGTTAAATAACAGTAATTACTCATTTAATACAAAGAGCCCTTCAGGTACATGGAATGTAATGCGTATAATTTTACCTGCAAAACCAATAACGGTTAGTGTAACAAATATGGACCATAAAGAATTGACAGATATTAAAACATCCTGGGATCCCGGCACAAATACATATCTGCTTCAATTTACAAATGATTGCAATGGAATAAATGTTGAACTTAAATGGTAGGCGGTTAACACTGCAGCCGGAACAATATTTATTTATGAAAAAGATACAATGGAACTTTAACTAAGATGTTTATAAAAATAAGATAATTAAAATATTTGATTTAAAAGATTTAGCCATTTTTTAATGCAGGAGTACCTAAAAATGTTCAAATACAGGTCATTTTTTATTTTGTTTGTTTTGTTTATTTCAGGACAAATGTTCTCTCAAACGCTTATTGATTTAACCAATTTAGACGGATTCGCTTCTGCAGAATATTATGATTCACCAGCCGGCGAAGGTTACGAAAATCTTATCGACAAAAGTGTTGAAACCAAATATTTAACTTTTCATTCACAGGGCTGGATAAAATTCAGTGCCCCAGATAGTTACATTGTAACTGAATATTCAATAACGTCAGCTAATGATGCCGAAGAACGCGACCCTATGACCTGGACATTTGAGGGGTCTAATGATAATTCAAACTGGACAACTCTTGACAGCCGGACAAACCAGGATTTTCCTGCGCGCCTGGAAGAGAGAACATTTACATTCAGTAATTCTGCCGGTTTTAAATATTTCCGTTTGAATATGACGAATAATAGCGGAAGTATTCTTCAATTAAGTGAGTGGAAAATATTTGGGGTACCTGTCAGCGGTACGCCTGATCCTTTTGATATAACTAATTTTGGCGGAAGTGTTACCGCTCAATACAACGACAGTAATATGAATGTTCAGAATATTATTGACAATTTAACAGGTACAAAATATTTTGCCGCGCATACTTCAGGCTGGGTTAAATATAAATCCGATTATCCTAATCTATATGTGGTCACAAAGTACACTATTACTTCTGCAGATAATGGCTCTGATTTTGATCCAAAATCATGGACATTTGAAGGTTCGAATGATAACATTACATGGACTGTATTAGATACACGTACAAGCCAGTCTTTTTCATCAAGAAGCCTGGAACAGAAATTTACTTTTACAAATACAGTGCAGTATAAATATTTTAAGCTTAACGTTACGGCGAATAACGGCGGAGCCGATTTACAGTTTGCAGAATTAAAAATATACGGGACTAAAGGTACAGGCGGTAATTATCCTAATGCCGAATTATCAGTTAACCAGAATACAATTGTTTCAGGCGACAGCGTAACATTCCAGAACTTGTCGCAGAACGCAGTTTCATATAAATGGACATTCCAGGGCGGGACGCCTTCTACAAGTACAGATTTGAATCCAACTGTTAAGTATAATTCCAGCGGTACATTTGATGTTACATTATCCGTATCTAACGGAACAAATGACGATAACGTTACTTATTCAGGATATATTGATGTTGAGACAATTAATAAAGATTCAATTGCTGCACAAATAAAACAGGAATTCCTTCTATGCTGGAATTCTTATGTTAAATATGCCTGGGGATATGATGAATTAAACCCGCTCAGCCAATCCGGCAGCAACTGGTATTCTACTTCATTTCTTATGACGCCGGTTGATGCATTGGATACAATGATTCTTATGGGATTAAAAACCGAAGCAGACAGCGCGCGCCAGTTAATAGATTCAAAACTTAATTTTAGTCAGGATGTATCAGCTTCAAATTTTGAGTTTACAATCAGATTCATAGGAGGTTTATTATCTTCCTATCAATTAACAGGGGACAGCAAGCTGTTAAGCCTTGCAAAAGACCTTGCCGACCGTGGTATTAACACGTTTAGAAAATCTCCAACCGGGATGCCTTATGGAAATATAAATTTAAAGACGGGTGCGGTTGACAGGCCGGATACAAATCCTGCTGAAGTTGGTACTATGCTTATGGAATACGGAACTTTAAGCAAACTGACCGGCGATACAACATATTATAATACTGCAAAACGTGCATTGCTCAAAATGTACAGCCTTCGCTCTAAAATAAACCTTGTAGGAGCAGGCATTAACATTGAAACAGGGAAGTGGAACAGTACAGATTGCAGTGTATCGGGCGGAATAGACTCTTACTTTGAATACCTGAAAAAATGCGCACTGCTTCTGGGAGATCAGGACTGCGCAAATATGTGGAATGCTACAATTACATCTATAAACAAATATATGTACGACAGCATATCTACAGGTGCGTGGTATGGCCACGTGGATATGAATTCAGGCGCTTTAACTTCACAGCAGTTCGGTTCGTTAGATGCATTCTTCGGCGCTCTACTTTGTCTGGACGGCCAGATACAACGCGGCGCTGCACTGGAAGAGTCATGTTATAAAATGTGGAACAAGTACGGCATTGAGCCGGAACAATTAGACTACAGTAAGATGACAGCCACTTCCGAGGGATATTATTTAAGGCCGGAAATTATTGAATCTGCTTATTACCTTTATCATTATACTAAAGATCCAAGATATTTAATTATGGGAAAGACTTTCTTTAATGATTTAAAAAAATACTGCCGTACTAATAACGGTTACGTACAATTAAGCAGCGTAGTTACTCATACACAGACAGACGGAATGCCGAGTTATTTTCTTGCTGAAACGATGAAATATCTTTACCTGTTGTTTGCCGACCCGTCAACTTTAAACTTTGATAGTGTAATTTTTAATACCGAAGCTCATCCGCTTCAAAGAATTATTACTGCTGTAGATACTACTGCTGTAATTCCGGGAAAATATAACCTTTATCAAAATTACCCTAATCCGTTTAATCCGGGTACAGTCCTTCAATATGATTTACCGAAAGGAACTCATGTTACTATTAAAATATATGATGAACTTGGAAAGTACGTAAGAACATTGATTGACAAAGACATGACGGCAGGGAACCATAAAATAAATTTTGTCCCTTCAGGGTTAGCCAGCGGCGTTTATTTTTATCAATTGAACGCCGGCGGGTACACTTTAAGCAATAAAATGATATACTTAAAGTAATTCCCGGCATTCATATAAATAGAGTATTTAATAAATAGATCATTATAGAAACCTTATCGGGAAAGATATGACAGCAAAAAAAATAGTATTAATTGCGGCAATTTGTTCGTTGGTTTTTATCTGCGCGTGTAAAAAGGATGGCTCAACAACTCTTACAGGTCCCAAGACACAGGATACCACATCGCTGCGTCTACCTGCGCCGCCATCTACGTGGAAAGAGCATTGGTTCGAGCATAATCAACTTCTTCAACGTAGATATTATAATGATGACGTTGCAATTTATTACGACAGCGATATGGACACAACAATTACATGGCCGAACAGGTATGAAACCTCATTGTGGAAATATGTAAAAAGTGTTTATGGAAATTTTGGTTCCGAAAACAGGCTGTACTGCGTTTATCACCAGGGTAAATACAGCGGAGGCCATCCTTCAACATACTTTGACGACAGCCATGATTACCGCGACGTAACAGACTGCGGTGCAGGTCCGTGGAAAGATTCTACAGGGACTAATCTTGATATGGTTACACATGAATGCGGACATATTGTGGAAGGAGCTTCAAACGGAGTCCATAACTCGCCTGCATTTTCATTATGGGGTGACAGCAAATGGAATGAAATTTTTATATATGATGCTTATGTCGGGCTCGGCAGAACAACAGAAGCACAAAGGTTTTTTAAGTTGATGCAATCTCAATATGATGATTTCCCGGTATCAAGTTCGCAGTGGTTTAAAAACTGGTTTTATCCTATTTGGAAAAACTACGGCGGAAATAAAGTATTAGCTAAATTTTTCTTACTGTTATCTGAATATTTCCCCAAGAGTGGAAATGCTTATACGCGTGATATGACATGGGGCGAATTTATTCATTTCTGGAGCGGGGCGGCAGGTGTAAACTTAAAGGATCAGGCAACTACTGCTTTCGGCTGGCCCAGTGAGTGGGACATTGAATTTGCCCAGGCACAAAAGGCTTTTTCCAAGATAACATATACAGGTGAATAGACGATTATTTTATTCACAACATTGCCCCGACTTTTGGCATGGTCATCACTATGTGATAAGTCGGGGGAAATAAGAACTCAAAACATTGGGTTTTAGCCACATCTTAGCCGTTATGATGTGGCTAAAGCCAACAATTTATTTTTAACATAAACCCCCGCCGTAAAGAGGCGGGGATATTAAAACATGATTATTTAGTTCTGCAACAGCT
>JARLHB010000218.1 GCA_031292465.1 Ignavibacteriaceae bacterium | reverse complement strand
ATTTTAAGCGGAGAATTACAAACCAGGCACCTGGAAAAACTTTTCACCAGGCGATACAAGTTAAAACGATTTATCACTTCTTTGGTCTGTTCCTTAGGATTAGTACCTCTGACAAAATACCCGCGCTGCACAATATTCCTTTTTAGAATACCTCTATCTCTTGTAAGAATTGTCCTTCCCTCATTTAATGAAATTACTATTATTTCCTCATCGGTAAAATTATTTTGATATAGTGTATCAAAACCAAGCAGCCGCATGTACTTTGCCAACGTACCGAGATGAACATCCAAAACAAATTTTGGATTCCGCAGCGGCTCTGCCCTTAAATGCTGTATGCCTGTTATATCAAAAGATTCAAATACCGGATAAACCGAAATATCATCGCAATCATTTACAATATATGTGAAGTTAACGGAATTGCCATTTACCAGGATCATGTCTATTTCGGTATGCGGAACACCTATAGACTCAATAAAATCTTTAACGGACGGTCTTCCGCAAAAGATATGCCCGAACCTGGTTTTTCTTTTGCACTCAGGAAGAAAGTCGTTTAATTCTTCATAGAATCTTACACTCGCGGTCTTCATATATTTTATTAAGAGGCAAACTTATTAAATGCTATATGTCAGTATAAAATTTACAATTTTTTTTATTTAATATTCTCTGCCGGTTAAGGCAAAAAAAAGCGGGCTTTGAGCCCGCTCTTTTAAAGATACGAAAATGGAAAGTGCTTTATGCGATAAGATCTGGAACATTATCAAGATTTTCAGCCTCTTCTTCAGGAACAACCTTAGCAATATCGGCTATTTTGTCTCCTTCATTAAGCCTGATAACTCTTACACCCTGGGTATTTCTGCCCATTACTCTTATCTCTTTTACGCTTTGCCTGATAACCATACCGCGTGATGAAATAATTACAAATTCATCGCCGTCAACAACTTCCATCATGGCAATCATTTTGCCCACTTTGTCGGTTGTCTTTACTGTAATTACTCCTTTGCCGCCTCTACGTGTTATCCTGTAATCATTTATATCAGAGCGTTTACCAAAGCCATTCTCCGTAACCACAAGAATATTGTCATTTCTTTTAATAACAAGCAGTCCGACTACGATATCACCCTTACCAAGGTTTACACCTCTTACGCCTGTTGCGGTTCTGCCCATATCCCTGACATCTTTTTCATTAAAGCGTATGGCAAAGCCGTTACGGGTACCAAGTACTATATCGTTGCTGCCGTCAGACATCTTAACAGAAATAAGCCTGTCTCCATCAGCAACATTAATAGCGTTGATTCCGCCTTTTCTAACATTACCATAAGCAGATAAAACTGTTTTCTTTATAGTTCCCTTCTCGGTGGCCATAAATAAATAGTTGTCATCATTAAATTCTTTAACGGAAACAAAGGCTGCTATTTCTTCATCCGCTCCCTTCTCTATAAGATTTATTATAGAGCGTCCGCGGGTTGCCCTGCCTCCTTCGGGAATTTCGAAGACCTTGAGCCAGTAAACCTTGCCTTTATCGGTAAAGAACATTATATAATGATGTGTGGAGGCTATAAACATATGCTCAATGAAGTCATCATCTTTTGTTCCGGCGCCTGTTACGCCTTTACCGCCTCTGCCTTGTTTCCTGTATCCGCTGACAGGGAATCTTTTTATAAATCCCTTATGCGATATAGTAACAACAACATCTTCTTCGGCTATAGTATCTTCAAGTGAGAACTCTTCATAATTATATATAATTTCCGTTCTTCTTTCGTCGCCGTATCTTTCTTTAATATCTAAAAGCTCCTCCTTTATAACAAGGTACCGCTTTTCTTCACTTGCAAGAATTCCTTTTAATTTTTCTATGAGTTTTATAACTTCCCTGTACTCATCTTCTATTTTCTTTCTTTCAAGTCCGGTAAGGCGCTGTAAACGCATATCAAGGATTGCTTTTGCCTGTATCTCGGATAACTTGAACTTTTTCATCAAGTTATTTTTTGCAGTTTCAGTATCCTTTGATTTCTTAATGGTCTCGATTACGGCATCAATATTATCAAGTGCAATAATATAGCCTTCTAAGATATGTGCGCGTCTTTCAGCAGTATCAAGTTCATATTTTGTTCTTCTTATAAGAACATCCATACGGTGTTCTATAAAGTGCTGCATCATTTCTTTCAGAGTAAGAACTTTTGGCACACCATTTACAAGAGCCAGCATTATTACGCCAAAAGTTGTCTGCATAGCAGTATGCTTAAACAATTGATTCAACACAACCGATGGTTGTGCATCTCGTTTAAGCTCAACCACGACTCTCATTCCGTCACGATCGGATTCATCTCTTAAATTTGAAATATCAGTAAGCTTTCCTTCACGTACCAAATCAGCCATTTTTTCAATTAAATTGGCTTTGTTCACCTGGTACGGAAGTTCGGTAATAATAATATTTTCCCTATTATTTTTAAGTGTTTCCACGTTGGCTTTTGCACGCAGGATTATTCTTCCTCTACCGGTTAAATATGCTTCTTTTACGCCTTCATAACCGTATATAATTCCTGCTGTTGGAAAATCAGGTGCGGTTACATACTTCATCAGTTTTTCAGAAGTGATTTCGGGATTTTTAATTAACGCAATTAAACCGTCTATAATTTCATTAAGGTTATGAGGAGGAATATTTGTTGCCATACCTACCGCAATACCGCTTGAGCCGTTTACAAGTAAGTTAGGGAGATATGAAGGAAGAACAGATGGTTCCTGAAGCGAGTCATCAAAGTTAGAGACAAAATTAACTGTGTCCTTATCCAGGTCGCGCAGCATTTCGTCCGCTATTTTGCCAAGGCGCGCCTCTGTATAACGCATAGCCGCTGCCTGATCTCCATCAACGGATCCGAAGTTGCCCTGTCCGTCTATCAATGGATAACGGAGAGAAAAATCCTGCACCATCCTGACCATTGTATCATAAACGGCAGTATCTCCATGAGGGTGATACTTACCAAGAACCTCTCCCACAATCCTTGCGGATTTTTTATAGGGCTTATTAAACGTCATACCCAATTGGTGCATGCCAAAAAGGACCCTGCGGTGAACCGGTTTTAACCCGTCTCTTACATCCGGTAATGCACGAGCGACAATGACAGACATCGAATAGTCGATGTATGATGATTTCATTTCTTCTTCAAGAGAAACCGGTACTATTTTTTCAAAAATTGTTGCCATAAAACTTTATTATTATTATAAAAATTGTTCTTAAATTAATCTTTTAAAATGACCATACTAAAAATTTATATATCAAGGTTCCTAACATATTTGGCATTCTTTTCTATAAACTCACGCCTGGGTTCTACTGCATCTCCCATAAGGATTTCAAAGATTTTGTCGGCATTAGCAGCGCTTTCCAGAGTAACCTGAAGTACCGTCCTTGTTTCCGGGTTCATTGTGGTATCCCAAAGTTGTTCCGGGTTCATTTCTCCAAGGCCTTTGTACCTTGAAATTGTAACGCCTTTAGTTTGCGTTTCACTATTTTCCTCAGAAACAACTTCCACAGCTTTACTGCTAACCTTTAATCTTTTTAATATTTCATCTCTTTCGCTGTCATCAAAAGCATAAAAATCTTCTTTGCCCTTTTTAACTTTGTATAACGGCGGCTGTGCTATATAAACCTTACCCTGAGTTATAAGTTCCTGCATATACCGATAAAAGAAAGTTAAAAGCAGCGTACGAATATGACTTCCGTCCACATCGGCATCTGTCATCAGAATAACTTTTCCATAGCGAGATTTAGAAGCGTCAAAATCAGTTCCCAAGCCTGCGCCGATTGCAGATATCATATTTTTTATTTCGGCATTTTCAAGTATCCTGTGAAGATTTGCTTTTTCAACATTTAGAATTTTACCTCTAAGCGGAAGGATCGCCTGAAATCTTCTATCGCGTCCCATTTTTGCAGAACCGCCTGCCGAGTTACCTTCTACAATGTACATCTCACAGTGCTCCGGATCGTTTATAGAGCAATCTGCAAGTTTGCCGGGTAGATTCATGCTGTCGAGCGCGCCTTTTCTTCTGGACAGGTCCCTTGCTTTCCTGGCTGCTTCCCGCGCTTCTGCTGCACGCATACATTTATCAATAATCTTTTTCCCTACGCCGGGGTTTTCCTCTAAGAATTCTGCCAACTTTTCACCAACCAGCGTTTCTACAGCCGACTTTGTTTCGCTGTTGCCAAGTTTTGTTTTTGTCTGGCCTTCAAATTGAGGCTCTTGAACCTTAACAGATATTACGGCTGTCAATCCTTCTCTAAAATCATCACCGGTTAAATTTATTTTGCCTTCTTTAACTAAATTGTTTTTGCTGGCATAATTATTAAATGTTCTTGTAAGTGCAGTTTTAAATCCTACAAGGTGCGTACCGCCTTCATGCGTGTTTATATTATTAACGTATGAAAAAATGTTTTCATTATATGTATCGCTGTACTGGAAAGCTATCTCTATGGGCGTTCCATCTTTTTCGCCTTCAATATAAACAGTTTTATGAATCGGCTCTCTTGTTTCATCAAGATATTTCACAAATTCTATTAAGCCGCCTTTAAAGTGATAAACAGCTTCTTCGCCGCCGTTTCTTTCATCTTTAATGCTAATGGTAATGGTTTTATTTAAATATGCTAGTTCTCTCATTCTTTCGGCAAGAATATCAAACTTAAACTTTACATTCTTAAATATCTCTTTGTCAGGCATGAATGTGGTTTTTGTTCCCGTACCGCTTTTCTTTGCATTTCCAATTTCCTTTACTGGCTTAACCGGGTCGCCTCTTCTATACTCCTGAAAGTAAACCTTACCATTCCTTTTAACTTCAACCTGCAGCCATTCGGATAAAGCATTAACAACAGACACGCCAACTCCGTGAAGCCCTCCCGAAACCTTGTAAGAATTCTTATCAAACTTGCCGCCTGCATGCAGAACAGTCATTACAACCTCCAGAGCAGACCTGCCCTCGTCGGGCTGCATGTCAACCGGTATTCCACGGCCGTTATCTTCAACCATTACAGATTCGTCTTTATTTATTACTATGGATATATAATCTGCATATCCGGCTAAAGCTTCATCAATACTGTTATCAACCACTTCATTAACTAAATGATGAAATCCTCTTGGACCAATATCACCGATATACATTGCCGGCCGTTTTCTTACAGCTTCAAGCCCTTTAAGGACGTGTATATCTTTACCACTATATTCATTTACATTTTTATCATTTGGCATATTAAAAATCCGGTTACTTATTAATAATCAATTATATTTATTCCAACAAAAAAATATTTAAAAAATAAATTTGACTCTATTAATGCGCGTTTCCTTAAAATAGTCATTTACTTTTTCAATTATCAAACCCTCTTTGAATTTCAATTCATTCCTCCAGGCTGCATTTTCAACCCTGAGTATCAGGACGTTTTGTTCAACTCTTACCGCTTCGGCAACTTTTTCAAGGTCGGGAAAAAGTTTACTAAACTCAATTGCAACATCTGATTCTTTAACAAGTTTTCTTACCCTTGCCAAAGCCGGGTCGGTATTAAAAACTTCTGACAAGCTCATAAATCCATTATGCATAAGCGGCCTGCCCATTGTTTATATAAATAAGGGTGTCGTTGTCTTCCCGCTTTAAAAAGTTAAAATTTGTAAAATCCGTTAAAGTAATAAAGGCCTGCCCTACGTTCTTCAAGTACTCGCTTATTTTTTGTGAACGCTCTTTATCAAGTTCTCCAAACACATCATCCAAAAGAAAAATAGGTGTTTTCCCGGTTCTCTCTTTTAAGTAAAAAAACTGCGCAAAACGAAGGGCTGTCTGAAATGTTTTGTGTTGCCCCTGTGATCCGAAATTTTTCAGATTGATTGAGTTAATAAAAAAAACAAAATCATCTCTATGCGGTCCGCACAGGTTTGCTGCCCGTCTTAATTCATCTTCTCTTTTAGCCTCAATTTGTTTTTTAAAAAAGACTTCAATATCGCCGCCCGCGCATTCGTCTAAAAAAGAGTATTTTATTTCAGGAAATTCTGCGTTTCCCATAATTCTTTCATAAGAACTTTTAATATAAGCATTAAATTCTTCCACAAATTTTATTCTGTGCTTAATTATTTCAGTCCCTGAATAAATAAGTTTTGACGTCCACGCATCCAGCTCATCAAAAAGCTCTCTCCTTCTTTCCTCTTTTATTCTGAAAAGCAGTGAGGATCTCTGGCGCAGCGTTTTATTATAATCCAGCAAAAAGTTCAGATATGTTTCACTTGCCTGTGAGATTACGGAGTCTATAAATTTTCTTCTTTCAACAGGCGAACCTTGTGTAATTGCATGATCGGCTGGCGCTAATAATACTACCGGATATTTACCAATAATATCTGCAGACCGTGGTATTTGTTTCCCGTTCTGGAAACAATATTTTTTATTCTCCTGCAAGGAATAGAATATTCTTGTCGTGTTTTCTGTTAATTCTTTAAAGTTACCTGTAATTTCAAACTCATTTTCCCGAAACCTGACAACCTCGTTATCAAGCTTTGCTACACTACTTTTGGTTGTACATAAATAATAAATTGCTTCTAAAACCGATGTCTTTCCCTGGCCGTTTCCTCCGATTATATAATTCAGCTGATTGGAAAAATTCAACTGTGTATCTTTATGACTCCTAAAATTTTTTAGCTGAATGGAGATCAATATCATACTAATTATTTAATCGAACTGGCATTAAAAGCATCATCAATTCTTCGTTCTCTTTCAAAACAGTAGGCTCTATAATACATGCTTTGGTCGGTGAATGAAGTTTAAAAATAATGTCGTCACCCTCTATATGGGATAATACATCATTTACATATGTGGTGTTAAAACCTATATCCATCGGTTCACCCTTGTATTCGCAATTAACTTTCTCTGTTGCATTAGAACCGTGGTCTATATCTTCGGCAGAAACTTCCAATACGTCCTGATTCAATGAAAATTTAACCTGTTTCGAATTTGATGTGGAAAAAAGCCCCATTCTTTTTACGGTAGAAAGCATATCTGTGGTTTTTACTTTCAGCAAATTCTCATTCTCCAGAGGAATAACGCTGTTGTATGAGGGATATTTCTCACCGATAAGCCTGGAAATAAATTCCAAACTGCCTATCTGAAATGAAATATTGGTTTTGCTTAAACAAATTTTTACATCTGTCTCGCCAAGAAGTTTTGTTAATACAGAAATTGCTCTTTCGGGAATAACATACTGTTCTTCAATTTCTGTTTTTATGTTTTTATTAACAAATTTCACTAAGCGGTGGCCGTCTGTAGTTACAAACCGAAGCCCTTCTTCCGAAAACTCTAATAAAGTTCCCGTCATTGCCGGGCGCATATCTTCTTTGCTCATTGCAAAGGATGTAAGATCAATAGATTTTTTAAGGTCGTTCCCGCTAAGAACAACTTGCCTTTCCTCTGTTACGGTAGGAATTGCCGGGAATTCTTCCGAAGAGGCATAACTTAAATTATATACGCCATTTTCGGTGGTCAATTTAAGCTTAAGCTTGGATTCTGTTTCAAAATGTATTTGTGTATCATCTAATGAGCGTATTATATCATAAAGCAGCCTTGCAGGAACAATCATTTTCAGATTTTCATCAGCGGCTACATTAATCGATGATCTTAACGCTATTTCAAGATCTGTAGCACAAACATTTAATAAGCCATCCTTTATTTCAAAAAGAAAATTTTCAAGAATTGGCATTGGCGTGCGGGATGGAACTGCCGGTATTATCTTTGCAAGCAGCTTTTCCAAAACCTTACTATTAACTTTAAATTCCATTTAAATTAACTCCTATTGAAGACTGTAAAATTACAAAAATTACACACTAATCTCAACGAAATATTAAGTGTTTTGGTTCATTTTATGAATGAATATTTTATAATAT
>JARLHB010000217.1 GCA_031292465.1 Ignavibacteriaceae bacterium | reverse complement strand
TGGACTTCATAATACTTTGAATAGCTGCTTTTAATATTACTTTTATTTTCATGTTTCTAATTCCTTTTATTCATGCACCACAGTTTCGGTAGACATTTTTAGTAATTCTTCTTTTGCATTCAGCCTGTCTTTTATGATAAAGTCTTTAACAACTACACCGTCGCGCATTTCAATTATTCTTTTTGCAAAAGCGGCAAAGTCTCTTTCATGCGTAACCATCACAATCGTAATTCCTTCATCATTCAGTTCCTGGAAGAGCGCAAAAACCTCAACTGATGTTCGGCTGTCTAAATTTCCGGTCGGCTCATCTGCAAGAATTATAGCCGGATTATTTACAAGTGCTCTTGCAATTGCAACTCTTTGCTGCTGTCCGCCTGATAACTGGCTTGGTATATGATGCATTCGGTCTGCAAGGCCCACTCTTTCCAATGCTTTTACTGCTGCTGCCCTATGGTCTTTAATAATATTGGACCTGTCATACATAAGCGGCATTTCCACATTCTCAACTGCTGTAGTTCTGGATAGCAGGTTAAATCCCTGAAATACAAATCCAATCCTTTGATTCCTGATACTTGCATATTCATTTTTAGTAAGCCTGCTTGTATTTACACCGTCTAAATAGAATTCTCCTGAAGTCGGCATATCAAGGCATCCCAATAAGTTCATAAGTGTAGATTTGCCGGAACCGGAAGCGCCCATTATTGCGGTAAACTCACCTTTATTTATGTTAAGATTTACAGACTTTAATGCCGGTACATCAATTTCGCCAACTTTATATGTTTTAGTAAGGTTTATTGTCTTAATTATACTATTATCCACTGCTTTTCTCCATTAAAAAATATTTTACATCATTGGTGGCGGGCCCTGTTGGGTCAATGTACTGGATTTCTTTGCTGTTGCAGTAGAATTATCCTGGCTTCCGGTAATAATCTTCAGGCCTTCTTTTAATCCTGGACTGGAAACTATTTCAGTATTTTTACCATCAGTTAAGCCTATTTGAACGGGCATTATTTTTATTTTACCGTCACCGTCAACAAAATATACCTTCTCCATATTGTTTGTACCGCTATTGCCATTAACTGCAGGCGGTTTGGGCATATTTTTTGGCATACCTGCCATACTCGCCTTCATATTTTTACCGACTTCTTTCATCAAATCATCTGATGGTTCAAACCTTAATGCTGTATTAGGAACAAGAAGAACATTTTCCCGGTTGTCTACATAAAAATCTACAGTTGCAGTCATTCCCGGAAGTAAATAGTGGTCCTTATTATCCGCATGTACAACAACAGTATAATTAACAACATTAGAAGTAGTGGAAGCCTGAAGTCGTATTTGTGTAACCACTCCCTCAAAAGTTTTATCGGAATAAGTCTGAACGGTAAATTTTACTTTCTGCCCTTCCTTTACCTGCCCTATATCGCTTTCATCAACACTTGCAAGTATTCTCATAGATGAAAGGTCTTCGGCAATAACAAAAAGAGTCGGGGTTGACAGACTTGCTGCAACTGTCTGGCCAACTTCCACACTTCTGCTTATTATTTTACCGGAGATAGGCGCATATATATATGCATAGCCAAGATTTGTTTTCGCTTTTTCAAGTGCAGACTCTGCCGAGTTTAATGTTGCCAGTGTAGATTCCACATCGGTCTTAGACTGTATAAAATCAAGTTCCGAAATAAAATTCTTTGCAAATAATTTCTTATTACGCTCATGTATTGCAACTTTCTGATTATATTCTGCTTTCGCTTTTGAAAGATTTGCCTGTGCATCCCTGACTTCTGCTGCTAAGGTTACAGTATCAAGCACTGCAAGCAGCTGTCCCCTTTTTACTTCACTATTGAAATCAACCAGAAGTTTTGAAATCTTACCGGATACCTGGGTTCCCACATCAACTGTTGATGTAGCTTCAAGTGTACCGGAACTTGTAATTAGAACATTTAGATTCCCTCTTGTTATTGCGGAATATGTATAGCTTACTTTTCCATTGCTTCCGCGAAAGAATATTAAATAAACTGCAAGAATTATTACAATGATTATCGAAGAAATAATAACTATTCTCTTTTTCATCCCGTTTTCCTAATTTTTATATCGTTTACCAATTAGACAATACAAATTTTAACTTTATTCCAGAGACCCGGTAAAAAAATTTTATACCCTCATTCTTTTTGAATAATAAGAACATATAGGGTAGCGAAATATTTTAATATAAATGATATATTTATTTGGAATAAACAGTATTTTAGTATTGTCTAATGTTTAAAAGGTATCTCTTGGTAAATTGGCAGGCAACTAAAGACTTAACAGACCTTGATTTGGTAGAGCTGTCTAAAAATGGCAATCAGTCTGCATTTATGGAAATCGTCAAACGCCATAAATCTAAAGTTGCATCTACTATTTACGGAATGGTTGGCAAATGTGATGAAGCTGATGATATCGGGCAGGAAGTATTTATCAGGTTTTATAAGTCCATTAATAATTTCAGAGGCGAATCTGCACTGGGTACTTATTTAACACGCATAGCAATAAATCTGTCTCTAAATGAAATTGCAAGACAAAAGCGAAAGAGATTCTTTTCATTTGACAAAATGCTGGAAGATGGTTCCGATTTAGGATATACAGACAAAACCAACACCTTGAATGAAAACAAGGAAATTATAGAAAAGGCCGTTCAGAAAATGGACGCCAAATACCGCGCTGTTTTAGTATTAAGATTAATTGACGGCTATTCAACAGAGGAAACAGCTAAAATTTTGAATATACCTTTGGGTACAGTGCTTTCTCGGCTGGCAAGGGCCCAATCAAAATTAAAAGAATATTTACAACCTTATTTTTCAGAATTATGAAAAAGAAAAAAATAGAAAAATTGTTTTACAAAAGCCTGGATAGTGCAGCTTCACCGGAAGAAGATGAACTGCTGCAGCAGGAATTAAAGAGCTCGGAAGAGCTTCGAAAAACTTCGCGGCAAATAAATGAGATACGGCAGCTTGTAAGCAACAGTGCCGAAACATCATTTAAACCGTTTTTTGAAGAACGGCTTTTAACAAAATTGAATTCCCCGTCAGCAATAGAAGGATATTTTAGTAATTGGGCAAATTCGCTTGCGGTTTCTTTCCGCCAGGTTGCGCTGGCTGCTATTATTATATTAGCAGTCCTTATTTCTTTCAACCTTAATGCCGGTAATAAATATTCAATTGAAAACCTGCTTGGCATATCACATACTAATATTGAATCTGCTTTTGACCCTGTTGATAACCTAATCGGGAGTTTAAAATGACAAATGGAAATATAAAATCATTACTTATTCTTGTTATTACTCTGGTGATAGGAATTGCCATAGGCTTTGAAATAAGTGAAATTTCAATTAAAAAACATTTCGAAAAAATGGATTCATTCAGAAAACCGGAAGGTTTTATAAAAATTTTTGACGGTATTATTAAACCTGATAATATACAAAAGGCCGGGATTGACTCAATTTTATTTGCATATCATGAGAAGATAGAGAAGATAACTCATTCAGGAATGGATTCCGTATCAAAAATGATGGACTCCATGAATGTTGAACTTAAAACTAAGCTTAATAAAGAACAGGCAGCAAGGCTTGATGAAGAAATGCAAAGGATGAAGAAAAATCCTCCACCGCCACCCGGCAAGAAACCATAGTCATAACTATAACTGTTTTACTGATTTATTTTTCCTTATAAATCCAGTTGAATCTTCCACCCGGCGCAGCATCACCGTTTAAATACCAATCAAGCGGATCATTGGAATCCTGCATGTTATCAGACCACTTGAATTCAAAATTCAGGGACGAGGAAAACTCAGCAATATATTTACGCGAAACGGTAATCATTATTTTATTTCCCATTACAGAGTATTCAACGTTGTTTAAATCTTTCCATTCACCGTCGGAATACTTTTGCAGCTTATTTCCGCCAACAATTCTATAATCATAGCCTTTCCAGCCGGTTGAAAATTTCCTGTCTGAATCAATATAAACACGCATCCAGTTATCCCCGGAGTTTGGGGTAATATCCGAAACCGTCTGCGCATAGAAATAAACATTATCATTATCTCTGGCAATCTTCATAATATCAAAATCATTTCTTCCGGAGTTGTTTGTATAGACAGTAACAGGCCTGGACTGTGCACCTTTGAAGTTTCTTGGCTGTGTATCACCCGTATAATCTTTGTAAACAGGCGTAACTTTGTTCCAATCTGAAAATTCTTTAATTGTTTTTCTTTCAGAAGGGAGCGGATTTTGTTCCACACCTTTAAATTTTCTTATATTATTAACAAGCTGCATGTAATAGTTATCTTTCATGTCAGCGGTTAATGTCGGTTCAATATCGCGGCTGTATTCGGGACTTGCCTGGTCGCAAAACCATGAGTGTTCCGGGTTTCCGTCTTTGCTGGCCCATCTTCCGGCAGTCCATTCGTTCCATCCTGTAACAAATACAAATTTCGGATTTTCTTTTATTGCAAAATCCCATTGTTCCTGCAAGTTATACCCGTAAACAATATCAGTTTCGGGGTTGCCGGGGTTTCCATTGTGATAACTCCTTCCCCAATTATCTTTATTACCATAGAAAGCTGACCCGCCCATTCCTGCTTTTGGATTAGGGTGCTGGGCAACGGATACATTTATAATTTCTTTTTCTCCTTTGTAATTAAAATGAACTCGCTGAGGACGAGTAAAGTCAATCCATGGCCAGCTGTTAGTTTTATATTTTTCAGTCGGCCATTGAGATTCTCTCCATGTAAAACTTAATTCGCAATCAAACCCAACTGCTTCCGGTGTATGGCCAATTATTAGAGGATAACCATCAAGATAAAACCAGCAATCCGGATGATAATATTTTGCTCCATCCATATAAAAGTTTTCATATGCCTCTTCCATTCTTTCCCCGGAATCGGTATTAGTATAGAAGACTATTTTAGGAGGATTTTTTCCCTGCGCTCTTACTTCATCCATTGCTCTCATTAAAAGATCGGCTCTTTCCGGATATGTTGAAGCGTTTGTCGCATCAATAACAATAATGTCCACCCCGGCATCGGTTAAAAGCTGAACACTTCTGCGTGTCACCCAGTAATCATCAGCCCTGTAATAACCGTAAATTGGTTTTCCCCAGTAATAACTTGGACACGGCCCTCCTTCATGATAAACGGGAGTTCCCCAATATTTATTATTATAATCATTTAAAACTTCCGGGTGGTTTGGAACTATTTCGCTTAAGTCCCAGTAATCTTCTGCTGTTCCATCTCCATGCGTTAAAAAGTAAAAGATAGCAACATATTTATCTTTCTTAAGATTACCAGCAGAATCATTTTGAATTAAAGTTCTTCCAAGCTCATCAGTTCCAGCTACCGGCTGGGACATAAGGGTATTGCCCGTAAATAAAAAAATAATTAAGAATAAATAAATTAAAGATAAATTACGGTTCATACTCTTTCCTGGAATTATCCTATTAATAAATGGAAAATACATTGTAATATTAAGTTTGTTTTAACCGGCCCGGTAAAATCAATTATAATTTTTGTCTGAATCTATTTCTGAAGAGCGGATCTGGTAAATTAAGGGCTGTGTTCCTTCAGGTTTATCTGCTTTAAAATTTCTTATTCTTACATCATGGGCATCGTCAAGATATATTGCAGAGCGGTAGTCAGGCTCCGTCAAAAAGAACTGTACGTTGTCTAAAACAATATTCTTTGCATGACGTATATATAAACCGTAACCCGGCAAATTGTCTCCAAACATTCTATTTTCAGGATAACCTTTTTCATTTTCAATTACATCGCGTGTTGCCTGTTCAAGGTTTCCACCGCCTTTTGCATAAACAATAATATCCCTAAAAGTTACGTTTTCGATAAAAGAACCGGGAACAGCTGTAATTATACTTGGAATCAGGCTGCTGGTTTTTGCAACTACATTACTGATTAAAACATTTTTAAGTGACCCCACAGGCCGTGTGCGCCTGCCTAATCTGATAAATATTGGCGACTGAACACCATTCATAGAAATATTGCTTATAGTTACCCGGTCCATCTGGCCGCCGTCTACAATTTCAAGAACAATACCTGTAATACCTGTTATTGAATCGCTTACGCCAAGAATTCTTTTGTTCCAGTTAGTTAAATGAGATTCAAATGGAACATCCATGGTAATATTACTAATAGCAATGTTCCTGAATCCGCCGAAGCTTGATGTTCCGAATTTAATAAAGTTCCTGTTTGATCTTATAATACAATTTGTAACAACAACGTTTTCACAGATTCCCGTAGAATCACTTTTCAGGCAAATAGCATCATCATCACAATTGATAATACAATCCGAAACTACCACATCTTTACTATCGATATCAATTCCATCATTATTATAATTCATTTGAGAATAAATTGTAACTCCGCGGATAAAAACATGTTCGTTTCCAAGCAATCTAAGAGTCCAGCGGGCAGCATTTTTCAGGGTGACATCGGCAATATGGATATTCTTACTTTCCTGCACAAACACTACAAATGGGCGGTCCGGAGCTTCATTTGCAACTGTAAATTTGTCACCTCTTCCGTCAAGTGTGCCTTCTCCAATTATTGAAACATTACTTACTTTGTTCATTGAAATCAGGCATTTATCACGCTGCCACCTTGTAGGAAAATCTTTTATATCAATACTGGATTGAATTACAGAACCTTTTTCCATTTTAAGGGTAACATTATCTTTTAACTCCAGCATGCCGGTAACAAATGTTCCAAAAGGGACAACAACGGTTCCGCCACCATCTGCCGTGCATTTATCGATTGCTTTCTGGATGAATTTTGTATTGATGGTTTTGCCATCGCTCTTGGCTCCAAACCTTAGAATGTTGTACTCATGTGATGAAATAGTTTGGGACCTAAGATTTATTCCTATTAAAAGGGAACATATAATTATTGCGAAAGAAAATTTAATATTCATTTTTCCATTCATTATTGTCAGTAATAATACCGGGAAAGCGAACTCCGGCAAATAATACTACAATTATAAAGCATAGTACCCCTGATAGCAGGCATTTGGGTATAATTTTTGGGTTCCCTTGTAAATAATGCTTTATAAACAGTAATAGATGATCAAATAAGATTTGTTGGTTTTGAAATGTGATAGTGCCGTATTATATGCAAATAATAAATTGGTTCTTCCCTGCCGGATAATTGTTGACTATTAGTTCTTATAACTTACATAGTCAACCATCCTATTCATGATTCTAAGAATTAGAAATATTTACAAATTCTAAAACTTCATAATTAAAATCATTTTTAATCATTCAAATCATAACAAATCAGTGGTCTATTTTCCTGCGCCTTAGCGATGACAGGTTTATATATTTTTTATACAGATTTTTCTGTTCCAGATATTTTCGGCGCGCTTTAAGTATATCACTTCGCGATATAACCCCAAAAACTGAATAAGTATCCTCTTTTGTAACCACGGGAATAAGCCTTACACCATGCAAAGCCATCATATCGGCA
>JARLHB010000216.1 GCA_031292465.1 Ignavibacteriaceae bacterium | reverse complement strand
TACTGCTATTGATACTGCTATAGCCAGTTCAAAATTGTTGCTTGCAGCGGTAAACGAAAGCGTTGCTGTCTTACCGTAATCTGCCCCGATTCTTTTTCCCATCCAGAATGAAACAAAAAACATTATCACAAAATAGATTACCAGAGGTATTGCAATTCTTACAACATCCAGCGGTATCTGAATTATAAGTTTCCCTTTTAACGAAAACATTACGAAAATTGTAAACAATAGTGCAATTAAAGTAATCGGGCTGATCTTAGGTATAAAACTTTTTTCATACCACTCTTTATTCTTTAACTTTATAAGGCTGAAACGTGTAATAATCCCTGCTATAAATGGTATCCCAAGATAAATGAAAACGCTTTCCGCAATCTGCCCGATCGTTACCACTACATGAAATGATTTTATCCCAAGCCGGGCGGGAATTACAGTTAGAAATACATAAGCGTAAAACGAATAAAACAATACCTGGAAGATTGAGTTGAAAGCAACAAGCCCGGCAGCATATTCTGCATTGCCTTTAGCAAGGTCGTTCCAGACTATAACCATAGCTATGCATCTGGCAAGCCCTATCATTATCAGGCCGGCCATGTAATCCGGATAGTTTTGAAGAAATAATACAGCAAGTACAAACATTAGTACCGGACCAATTATCCAGTTCTGAACAAGTGAAAGCATAAGTATTTTTATGTTTCCGAATACCTTGCCCAATTCCTCATACTTAACTTTTGCAAGCGGGGGATACATCATTAATATTAACCCTATTGCAATAGGCAGGTTAGTAGTCCCGCTCTGAAACTTATTCCAGAATGTTACTATTGCCGGAAACGAGTATCCGCAAACCACTCCAAGAAAAATGGTAATAAAAATCCATAGTGTAAGATACCGGTCTAAGAAGGATAGTTTTTTAATATTAGACTTCATTTTGCATCAGCAGTTTTTAATTTTAGTTCGTTTACCCAGTTAATTATTTTATTTTTAATTTCATCCCTTATAACCCCTGTCGCGGCAAGTTTTTCTTCATAACTGCCTTGCAGTGCCGAGGGGTCTTTAAAACTCCAATGCAAATTTTCTATTGTTCCGGGAAATATTGGGCATCTTTCAGCATTTGATTCATCACATACGGTTACAACATAATTGTACCTTTTGCCTGCTTTGAAAAAATCAAATACATCTTTTGTTTTATTTGAAGAAATATCAATCCCGGCTTCCATCATAGCATCAACCACAATCGGATTTAGAATCCCGGCTTCAAGCCCTGCACTTTCAGCGGTAAATTTTCCCTCCCCGAATTTATTAAAAAATGCTTCCGCCATCTGGCTTCTTGCACTGTTATGAATGCAGACAAATAATACATTCAATTGGCTCATATATACTCCATTGTTTCGTAAATTACCGAAATGATTAACAAAAAAAATTAATTACAGCAAATAATATTTCTATCTAATCCCTGAATCTTCTTTTTATCGTCGGCTATTATTTTTTCATCGCTGATCCAGTAATCAAGCATTGATAAAATTGAAAATACCCTTGGGTCCTTCGGTTTCGGATTTATCATATAATTTACCCATTTACCGTTCTTTTCTTCCAAAATGAAACCGGATTCTTTTAATATGCTTAAGTGCTGGGAAACAGTTGAATTTGCAAGACCAAGTAATTCTCTTATTTCACAAACACAAAGTACCCTTGACTGAAGTGCCTTTAGTATGCGCAAGCGGCTTAAATCGGATAAGGCTTTAAATATTTTTATGTTATCTTCTATCATAATCCAATTCGTTAATTAACGAAATATATAATGTTCTTTATTAATTTGCAAATTAATTTTTGCTAATTTTTGTATTATGATAGTTGGATATTAATCGGGCTTAAAATAAGTTTAAGAAAAGGATTGAATAATTTTATATTAAAGCGGGGAAATAAATGGTTTTATGTTCAGATAAAAGGGGTACGGTTTTATTTAAAATATTATTATTATTAACCTTTGTATTAGTTCTTACGAGCCGGGAACTTAATGCGCAGGAAAATTATTTCTACACCGGTAAAGATTATGGGAGCGAATCGCTTTTTAATCCCATTACACTTATGATTAACGGCGGATACGATGTTGCCCAGCTTCAGAATATGACAAACCGCATTGGAGATTTCGAGTATGGTAGAATGCTGCATGTTGTACTGAAGAATCTTGGCGACCCATTTAACAGTATAAGGCATTATGGTTCTAAAAAATTTTTTACAACTGAATTTTTTCCTGCCAGCTTTAAAAGAGATGACCTTGAGTGGATACCTAACTACCAGCAGCACCTTCTTGGAGGGGGAATGTTGTTTACATCAATGAAGGAATGGTACACCATGCATGGTTACCCGTATCCCTGGCTGCTCTCTGCAGTTACCCTTATGACGCATCATATGTTGAATGAGGTTATAGAATCCGGCCCAAATGAGGGGTGGAGCGTTGATGAAATATCGGATATTTATGTCTTTGACCTTGGTGGTATTATCCTGTTCAGCTTTGATCCTATAAACGAATTTTTCAGCAAAAAATTAATACTTCGTGACTGGTCGCTGCAGGCAACCGTTACTCTGCCAAACGGCAGGATAAATGCCGGGCAGTATTTTATGATGAAATGGCCTCTGCCTTTTGCTGAAAACACTTCATTGTTTTACAGATGCGGAATGGGCGCTTTGTTCGGATTATCGAATAAAGTAAATGAAACGGATAGCTTTTCTTATGGCGTTGGGTTCAAGACTAAGCATTTGGTTGATCTAAATACTGAAGTCCGTGAAAGGACGATTGAATCAAGCTGGCATGCAGGCGTATTTTATGACCGCAATAATTCTCTTTTGGCTTCCGTTGTCATGAGTGGCGTTAAAGAGTACTTCTGCTCAATTGATGTTTACCCGGGTATTATAAAGTTTGATAAATTTTCTCCCGGCTTGTGGACGATAATTAGCAGGAATGGCGAAGCTGCATTTGGAATTACTACCCGCTACGTTTTCAGCATCGGATATGATTTTGATAAACTATAGTACTGCAATTCCTTAATCATCTTATTAAATAGGTAACTCCCATTAACCGTGGAGTTACCTTTGAAGTAAACAACCGGCTTTTTGTGTTGTTATAAATTCCTCATCCATGCATTTCTTAATTCAATATTTCCCGGAGTTGCATTTGGATTGATTTTGAAAACATGTTTTACCGGTTGTGCATCAACCTTTGCGCTTAATTCAACTTCTTTCCCATCGCGGGTTACTGTAATTTTTATTTCATCACCCGGTTTTAGTGTCCTTACTTTTGAAATTATTTTTTGATAATTGCCGAGGGTAATTTCTTTCCCGTCATACTTTGATAATATATCTCCAGGCAGAAAGACATTATTATTAGGCGATGTATCGGAAACGCTTTGTATAACCATTTTGTTATCATTAAAACCAACCTGTATGCCCAGAGATACTTTTGAAGAATCGTAGCCTGAAAATTCAGAATAATCGATACCAAGCCAGTTATAATATTCTTTCATTGGGAGCTTTTCCGCATGTTCAATATATTTATCGAAGAAGTCTCCTATTTCGGGGTACGTAAGCTTGGTAAAATCATTAAAGAAATTTTTCTCACTGAATGATTTTTTAGGCCCGTACATTTTAGAAAGCTCTAATATAACTTCGCGAAGCCCTCTCTTTCCATGCGACAGTTCAAGCAGCCTTATATCCAGTAATCCCGCTACCAATGCGCCTTTCATATAAATATTGGGGTACTGATCCTGCATTTCTGTACAATGAATTCCCAGATCAGTCAGGCTTAAATCCTGTTTGTAAGAATCATTAGTAAATAATTTTTCTTTTAACACATCAAGGTACTGTCCTTCGGTTATTAGGGTATCCCGTAGTTCCAGTATATGGGCAGCCCATTCTGTAACCCCTTCATAGAACCACAGGTGTTGAGACATATCCGGCTTTACAAAATTAAATTTTTCTACCAGTTCGCTATGAATATTTAATGGCGTAAGTATATGAAAGAATTCATGTGCAACGATATCTTTTATTTCTGTTTTAAAGTCATCCGATAACGGCGTATCCTCCAGAATATATTCTGAACTGTATGAATGTTCCCATGCGCCCGCACCAAAATTTGAAAAATGGAATAAGAATGTATAATGATTTACCGGAAGGCCGTTCATAAAATCATTCTCTGCATTAAGCACATCCTTAAGCATATTTACCATTTCATCGGATTTTATATAATCAGATTGAGAATAAGTATAAACATCAATTTTAGTATTGCCGATTTGAACGGAATCTTCCGTTAATTTCCCAAGCAGGATGGGGGAATCGACAACTTTATCATAAGTATCCGCATCATAAAATCCATCTGCGTCTTTTGGCAATGCTGTGCCCAGGAGCCAGTCTTTGGGGTAGTCTATCTTTACTTTTATGGGATAAGACTGCATATCTTCAAAATATCCAAACACACATTGTCCGTTAATAAGCACGTCGTTCTTCTCTATGGTAGAGCCGGACATATTATAAATACGGTTGCTGTCAACATGCGTATTCCAGGTATCAGCTACCTGGTAGACTATTTTCTGAATTTTGTCCGGGGTATTTAAAAACCATTGATTAAGGGAAATATGTTTGGTTTCCACTTCATTGCCATTTCCATCATAGGCCTTAAATGATTTTACATATCTTCCAATATCCATTGTCTGGTATGTGCCGGGCGCAGTGGCGGCAAACTGATAGATATTATTTTTTTGTGTAAGCTTATCAGGCAGCAATGTTACAGTAAAAATATTAGTTGACCTGTCGTTTAAATCAATGTAAAATTTTTGCTGTGAATATGTGCTGAAGGTAAGTGTAAATAAAATTATACTGTTTAATAGAAGAATCCGGAACCTTTTTCTCATGGCTTTCCCTTGCAATATGATAAAGTTTTATAAGTCCAATTTAAAATAGGATTAAATAAAGCGAATTTATGAAATTTTGAATGAATGGTATAATATTTTGATGAGCGGTAGAAAATATTTTTTTTTTACAGCTTCTGCCTGAAATAATTCTTAATTATTTCTTTGCCCTGAAGCAGAGCGGTGATATATCCGCAGTTATGGTAAGAAAATAAAATTGTAATTCTAATAGTTGGATTGATAAAGTTACAACAAGCTGCCGGATATATTATATCCGGCAACTTGTTGGTATAGTATGTATAAGAGATAATATTATGTCCCTAAATGCAATTACTTCCTTTTAAATATCACATAATTATCGCCGTATTTTAGAGGCTTTGTATAACTATCCTTTGTAAGGAAAGCAAGCGTATGGCGTATACGTTCGGGATATAAACGTATATCCACATTGCCTAAATCACCGTTTTTGTCAAAATCAGGTAAAGTTTTTTGCAGGGCTGCAAGCTCATCAAAATTTTTGCCGTTTTCCAAAGCTGCATAAATTGAATCTGCTTCCTCTATGGTCGGACAAAGTATTTCTGCAAGTTGTATAAATTGAGGATCCTGATACTCAACAATTGCAATCTGGCGCATCCAAATTCTAATATTATGGTGATCAACATGGGCTGGTGAGTATTTCCACTTCAGAATTGTTTCGGCTGCTAAGGAATCCCATAAGCTGTTTCCGCTGCCAGTTATCATTTTAACTTTTCCTACCGATCCATCTTCCAAAATCAACATGTCCATTTCCAACTTTAAACTTGGCCTTGCAATAGAAAATGTAATATTGGGCAGAGGATATTGGACAAGTAATTGCGGCCCAATATTGTTTTCTACCGTCTCCTGCCAAAAAGAGCAACCGGCAAGGAAAGTGAAACATATACACATCAATATTAAGTTTTTCATTTTACACCCCGCTTAATTTGTCGCACATTTGTTGAAAAATTTATCACTAACCTTTTAATAATTCGGTAATCTGGAAAAAATAATTATTGAATATTATTTGGAACAATTTTGTCGGTACATCTGCTTTAACCGGAATTTATATTATTAATAAATAAATAATTATTATGTTAATCGTCCGAGAACATGTTTTCGGACTTCAGGAATTTAAGACACCATTTAAAGTGTTGAAATGGAACACAAACCAAAGTATATGAGCCGGAAATTGGAATTTTTGCCCGTTTTATAGTATGAAGTACTGGCTGTTTTGACCCGTAATTTTATAGTTGATAATTCGGTTTATTTTTAATTAAGTTTAAATGTGGGCTTTGAATTTTTCTAAATAGCGGGAGGATTTCAATGAAATCAAATCTTACAATTCTCTTATCTTTTATTGTATTTATAGCTGTAAGCAATATATTTGCTCAGGCAGGTGCTATACAGGCACTTGAGGTCTGTCCTTCAGTTAAACAAAACAGTCTGGGTATGACAGGCACTTCTATGCCAGGCGATGATCCGGCTGCATTTTTTTATAACCCGGCGCAGCTTGGATACGTCGGGCAGAATAATAGTATTTCGTTTCAATTTAATCCCTCTTATCTAAGCTTTGATAACGCCAGTTATAAAAGTACAAGTTTCAATATCGGTTACAATTTTAACAAGCTGTTAAAAGGATTAAATTTAAGTGCAGGCTTTGGTTATATGCATTCCAAATTTGATATGACTTCTTTTGAAGGTTCTGTTTATTTATATCCCTCAGGCTTTGAAACTGATAAATACGACGCATACGGAATAGGTATAGGTATTGACTATTTTGTACAGCTAAATATAGGATTAACATATAAGAAAATTACAGGCGATTATTCTCCGTATAGTTATCCAATTCTATGGTATATCGGGAATAATACAAAAATAAGTTCTAACGGATCAGCGATGGATTACGGTATGCTGCTGATTGTACCAGTGACAAAACTCCTTAGTCCTAAGTTGCAATTTCCCGTTGTGGATGGAATACCTGCATATCCTTATTTTAATTTTTCTACCGGTTATGCTCTGCTTAATGTGAGCAATGGAATGTCTTCGTCGTCTGCCGGTAATAATATTACTTATGATCTTCCAAGAAGTGCAAGACTTGGATATACGATATCAATGGGATTAAATATAGGGCTGAGAAATTGCACACTGAAGGCTTTCGGCTATGATTTTACGGCTGATGCCGACGATTATCTGGCTGAATCAAACATTTACATAGGCAGAACTAATTTTCAAAGCTTTCTTGGCGATATAAGCATAGGCAGGCATTTACTGGAACTAAAGAGCGATGGTTCCGTAATTGTCCATAAGGGGCATAATTTTGATCTGTTTGAAACTGTATCATTTCAATTAGGCAGTTTTGACGGTAACGGTTATTCAACAGAAAGTTGTAATGGATTTGGTATTCAGTCAAAAGGTATTTTTAAGGTAATTGCTGATTTTACAAATAACCATCAGTTAAATTTCGTACTAAGACATCTTGACATACAATATTTTTCATCAACTTTATATGCGGGAACCTATTGGGAAACCAAATTTAAGGGAATAAATATTATCTGGTACGGAATGACATTTTAATCTCTTAGGGTAAATTCCCCGCCGCTTGCGGCGAAATTGTTATATTTAGTGTATGTCAAAAAGTTTATACATACATAAATCACATAATGTATCAGTTTTGCTATATCATTTTGTACTACCAGCAAAATATAGAAAGGTAGTATTTAGTCAGGAAGTAGATAATTCGTTGAAAGGAATTTGTTTGGAAATATCGAAACGTTACCAAATATATTTCCTTGAAATAGGTACAGACAAAGATCATGTTCATTTTCTATTGCAATCGGTTCCGACATATAGTCCGACAAAAATAGTAACAACAATAAAGAGTCTAACGGC
>JARLHB010000215.1 GCA_031292465.1 Ignavibacteriaceae bacterium | reverse complement strand
TTTATGGAATTATAAAAATAATTATCCCAGAAGCGTAATAGCAATAATACAATACAATTTGGTTAGCTGAAATATCGCTTTTAGGAACTAAGCCAAATATAAACCCAATGAGACAAACTGCAATTAGGATTTTGTTATTTCCTGGTTTTGACAGAATTTTTCTTGCGTATTCAGCAGTTCCGAATAACAGAATGGCAGAACTGGCAAAAACAGCTAAAAGCCATGCTATAATAAACAGTAAATCTATTCTTTTTAGAAATTGTAAAGCTGTAATGTCCAATTTCCTCATTGCCGGTATTAGAGGATAGCTATAGTTTGATATACTTTCAATTCCCAGAACCATACAGCAAGTTTCAAATATCATTATATAAGATAACCCAATAAGCAAAATCGAAAGCATAGCAGCACCAATTGCTTTTTTGCCATTATGATTCTTAAAGGGGATGATTGTCATTATTTCGAAACCAGAAAAAAGATATAATGTAAGCGGAAATGAAGTTATATATTTTGATGGTTCGGAAAAATTCAAAAATGGCCTGGTATTTAAAATATCCCCGCTGCAGAACATTAAAAAGTGTATTATTAGTGCGGATAAAAGTGTTATTAACCCAATTATCTCTATTATTCGTCCTATGTTAGAAAGACCCTTTGATGCAGCATATCCAGCTGCTATTATCATTACTAACATAGTTGCCCATATCGGAGTATTAACCAATAATTCAGACTTTATAATTTCTGAAACTGACCTTAAAAGAAGCGAAAAAAACACAAAAAAATTTATCATATATAATATTGAAATACAGTACGATGCGAATTTTCCTGCAATTAGTTGGCTGTATTCAAATAGTGTCTGGTTTTTGAATAAATAACCAAGATATGCTATTATGCCTGCCGCAAAACAATAAATAGCTGTAGCTCCAATAATGAATAGCCACGAGCCGGTTGCAAAAGTATCAGCCAAGAGTTTTGAAATTGTACAGCAAGTAAAAGGTATTATTAATATATAATGCATAAAAAGCAACTGTCTGTTTGTTATTCCCATAAAATCTCCACTTTGATGAATTACACTAACTTAACTATTTTTGATAGTTTTCGACATTTATAATATATAATACATAAAGCATTGAACAATTTAAAAATATTGCTTAAATGCAAAGTATCCATGTGATGATAATATTTCTTAGATTGCATGTCAAATTATATTGCATGTCAAATTATTTATTAAAATAATAGATTTTGTTTTATTAATGATTGCATATCAAGTGATTTGATGCCTCTCTCCGACTAAACAAAATTTTTATTTTGTTTAATTATATCTAGACTTCTAAATAGACATCTGTTATCATCTTACTATTGTACATTTGAAATTCATTTAGAATTTGATCTTTTATGAATTTGAACTAAATTATAATAAAAATCAGGAATATGTATTTATCTGGAATTCTACGGCAGTACTCAACAATTTTTGCTCGCGGTACTCCGTGCCCTTGCTGCTATTGTTTTTCAAAACAAGAAAAACCGTAAGTTGAAATCAATTTGGTACTTTTTCTTTGTCACGCTGGAATAAGTCTCTCCCGAAACCTTAAATTTTCTGTGTTAACTATCATTAAAGAAATAACTTGTTAGAATAAAAGATATTTATTTGGTTTTTCTTTTTCCTTTTTTACGCCAGTTCACATATAATTACACCTATTACGAATGCAGTGTTTTATCTGCGCGGCCGACCATGATGAGCTTGCTATATATCGGTTAGTTTTGGAACTCTTGGTTGGTATGAAGAAGATTGGAGCTATAGTCTTTAAGCAAAACTTTTCCATAAATTACTATTTCAATATAATTAGACTTCATTCGACAATGTCAAATGGTAAAATATAGCTATGCATCGGGGAAATAATTCCTCGAAGTAAATATTATTCAAAAAGAAGGCCACATCCCATGAGAATCCACAAAAGAATAATTTCCTTGATAACAGCAATTTGCACTCTGTTTACTGTCAGTTCGGTTGCATTTGCTGCTGGAGCAACGAACGTTTCCATAACTCCCAGTACCGTAATTACGCAAGATAATATCTATGACGTGCTTAATTACTTGGGCATTGATTCTAGTAAATACACAAAATCGAGTACTCCGCTGGAATCTCAAATTACCACAGTTCAAGACTTAAAAGACGCTATCCAAAAATTTAGCACAGAAAATAAAAGAATATTAAGTAGCAGTGCTACAAATACTGTTCTTCCTTCTGCCAATTCGCCAATGGTATCAGGCACAAGAAGTTTGTCTCAAACTGATGCCTACAGTACATATTCACTCAACTATTCAATAACTGTAACTTATTCTGGGAATAATTCTGGTAATTTGCATTTTACCGGAGCAATTGGCGGTAGTATTACTATAGATAGTACTGGTATAGGATTAGTAAGTACAATCGAAAATCCAAATAATTTTAACTTAATGTGCTCTGCATCCACCGCTACAATGCAAGCAACCGTATTAGTAGATAATTACCTTTTAGTTCAAAGTGGATATTTATATCTTAACCAACAAACTATAAATAGCACCCACAACTGGCAATCATCAGCACTTTAAAAAATGTTAGTTTTCGAAATAAGAAATAAGCGTTATTTATTACACAATAAGAGGAAAAGACAGGTATACCTGTCTTTTCCTCTTATTGTCTTTATTAAATTAACAGCAAATCTGGCACTGGTATCTTTATTTATATTTTTTAGCTGTGTTTATCCCTAGAAAGTAATTTTATAATTTTCTGACTAATCCAATTAATGGTTTTCGATTTGTTAGCTACTAGAGAAATTAACTTTAAGAAAAAAATAACTATCAGCAAGAAAATAATAAACGTGAATGCAAGTCTTAATATAACCACTTTACTGCGCCTTTCTATAGTAAATTTAATTCCAATTTATTGTATAACATATATTCCGAAAAGTCCATCGAAAAGTAATTCCAAACCCAGACAAAAATGGCCACTAACTTTTCTAATTCTCAAGGTTAGCTAGAACTGTTTTAATGCAGCCTTTCTTCTATTATGAGACAAGCATCTTCATTTTTCCTGCGTATATTATACTTCGTCTTTAAATTATTTAAACTTTATTTATAATTTAAGCCAAAATTGTATAGATTTTTATAATTGAATTATCACAAAAATCGGAAATTATTGAAACAATTATAATTCGTGTGTATATTTGAAAGTCACACGAGCGAGTGATTCGAGATAGTAGCACGAACCCTTGGTTTGGACTATGATTCACCGGAGCTAGAAGAAACGTTCTTCGCCATTCACCTTTATACCATGAGTAACAAATGGGACTCCTGCGGCATTAATGCAGTGGGAGTCTTTGTTTTGAGGTAAGATGCAGTATACATTAGTCATTCAATTTTTGAAATGAATGTCCCGCCTTTTTATTATATGCAACAGTAATAATGATTTCTAATGTGGAACATTTTCTTAGCGTTATCCGTCAAAAGATTACTGGAAACACTTTCAGAAATAAATAACGAGGTAACTGTTATGAAAATTACACATAACATCATCACTCTATCGACTGCCGTTCTATTGGTGTTCTCTGTTTCAGCGAACGCCTTTGCAGCAAATTTGGGATTCAAGGACCTGGACAATGTCGAAGCAAAAGACAAAATCATTGCACTTCAGGAAAAGGGTATTATCCTGGGGACTTCCACTGATGCCTTTTCTCCAGATAGCGCAATTTCGGCCGCCGAGACTATACAGCTTTTTGTAAGAGCTTTTAACCTGAACCTTGACGCAATTGATTATGTCGGGCAACCAAAAGCTTCAGATTTCTTCAAGAACGCAGATGACAACGCATGGTACGCTCAAACCTTGATATTCGGAGCAGCCAATGGTTTGGATTTTCCGTTAGATATCGATTTAAACAAAGGTATGAACAGAGAAGAATACACTTACCGTTTGGTAACGGCCATCGAAAAGTATGGTCAGCTTCCCATGATTAATATGATGTACATGGAATATACAGACGTCGACCAGGTAACGGTTGACTACAGCGGCGCCATTCAAAGGGCAATAAAATACGGCATCGTGGCTTTGGATAAGGATGGTAAGTTTAACCCGAAAGCTTCACTTACCCGCGCAGAGGCCGCTGAAGAGCTGTATATCGCACTGCAGTATATGAGCGCTCACGACGCATAATCAACAATACTAAAAGGACCTCTCAATCAAATGAGGGGTCCTTTTCTTAATACATTGCCAGCGGTAGACATCATTGTGCACAGGGACTATTGTGTAGAAAAAGTGGTTGACACTATGGTAGCGACTCATTTGCAAGTTAGAAATGAAATTGGCCTTGATGAATGAAATAAAGTGAGACTTGCATGCGAATTGATGAAAACGAACATTTGGGACTTCAACAATAGGGGTAATGATTCGGTTGTAATTTATTTTCTCAAGTGCACTAATTAATTGTTAAGAAATTTGCCCAGAAGTCATCTCAGATGAATTGCCGGACAAATTTTTTCCTAAATTCGATTTCAGAGGACAACAATATTTGCATAGAAGTTAAAGTAATATAGCGTGGCATGTGAATTTGGAGTATAATGTGAAAAGAAGTATAAGCTCTGCCTTTACCACTACACCCTACTTTAGTTATAATTAAATTTCAAATTCTACTTTTATTATGAAGTTTAATTCAAAATATTTGAAGTATAGTTATAATTTGAAAATAGTCATATGAAGTGAAACCCTTGCAATTGTTGGGTTTTAGGGCAGACGCTTATTATAATTAATTTTCAAATTGACACATCTTACTATAACGCAGTAACCCCCTATTGGGCTTGTAAGGAGTATTTGTTATGGACTACCGCAGTGAATCACCGGCTATACTTAAAGATTTTTTGTTGTACCACGAAACAATTAAAGGCCACTCTTCAAAAACCGTCGATGAGTATTTTTTGGACTTAAGAACGTTTTTTCGATTTCTGAAAATCGACCGTGGCCTGGCTGCACAAAAAACTCCTTTTGAAGAAATTTCTATCATGGATGTTGACCTTAATTTTTTGCGCGTTGTAACCCTCAATGAGGTTTACTCATATCTAGCCTTTCTTGCTCGTGACCGTATTGTCAATCAGCGCAGCCGTTCTAAGGAATACGGGCTTTCCGCAACCACTCGTGCAAGAAAAGTTGCATGTATTCGCAGTTTCTACAAATATCTCACAGTAAAAGCAAAATTGCTTACTGAAAACCCGGTTGCCGACCTTGATTCTCCAAAAACACCCAAGACACTTCCCCACTATCTCACTCTTGACGAGAGCAAAAGGCTATTATCTTC
>JARLHB010000214.1 GCA_031292465.1 Ignavibacteriaceae bacterium | reverse complement strand
ATGAAAAATTTTGTTTGCAATGGCGGTATATAAAAACGTTTGTGATTGATGCTAATTTCGGAGGCTGGTACTGGAGCGGCATAGATAAAGACCCGAGGAGTAAATTTACTGCCAAAGCTTCTATATGGAAGTGCAATTACCATACTTCAAGAGGATTAATAAACTGTATAAAAATGCTGAATAATTTAAAATAAAATTACTTCGCTTTCCTGTGCAGGCGGGCTTAAGTTAATAATAAAACACTTGCAGGATGGCAGTAAAAATAGATGCTCATTACTTGTAAACGGATAATAAAGAGTTGCTTTTGCATCTCATAAGTATTTGAACAATAAGCAAATATTCAAGAAGAAATAACGGCAGATTTTTATAATTATTGCCGGCATTTTACAGGTTAAAAATCAAATAATATTGTTGTATTTTTACTATATTTACCTGCTGAAAGTGGTTGTTTTCATATGATTAACTGTTCCGTTTTTATAATTCGTTTTAATAATGGAAATAATAAAGGGAATGATGTTTTAAGTAACTTTAACCAGCCTTTTTCATCAGTTAAAGATGAGAACATTAATAGGTGAATTCTTAAAGCCAATAATGCAAAGAAAATCAAAACAAATCTGGGCGTTTGTCTTTTTACTCTTCCTTACAGTTACCTATCTGGCAATAAACTTTGGAGAGTATCAATCTACAGGGGACGGAATAAAGAAAATTTATTTTGCCGACAGGATGACCGCAGCACATAGAATTTTAATAGATGAATATAACGAACTGCATAAAGGTAAAATTCAGGTTATCCCGATTGATTTTCCAAATGATGATTTCAGTACAAATGAAAGAAAGGAAATTGTTGCCAGGTCTTTAAGGGGGCGCGGAGACGGGATTGATCTTTTTGCCGTAGACATAATATGGGTGCAAAGATTTGCAAAATGGGCTGAACCTTTGGACCAATATTTTACACAAAAAGAAAAGGGTAAACTTCTTAGCAAGGCGCTTGCTTCCTGTTATAATGACGGAGAACTTGTAGCCATCCCATTAGACCTTGTCCAGACAATTTTATATTACCGTGAAGATATTCTGAAAAAAGTAAAAAACGGCGATGAGATCATTAATAAAATACAGAAGGGTATTACCTGGAATGATTTTATAAAATTAAAATCAGAATTAGGACTACACAATCCATTTTACTTTTTCCCGGCGGCAGATTATGAAGGCCTTGTTTGCAGTTTTATTGAAGAACTTTTGAGCCTTGAACCTGATTATTTCCAGAAAGAAGGATTTAACTTTGAAACACCGAAGGCGGAAAGATCTTTGCAGCTCTTAGTTGATCTTGTGAATAAATATAAAATAAGTCCTTATGCAGTAACACAGTTTACTGAAATACATACCTATGAGCATTTTATTAATGATGACGGTATATTCCTTAAAGGATGGCCCACTTATGATAAAGATTTTAAGGGCTATTCATATGATACATTAAAGCAAAACAACTTGAGGAAAGCTCCAACTCCTCATTTTGCTAACGGCAGGCCTGCATCTCTTTTAGGCGGATGGAACCTTATGGTATCTAAGTTCTCTGATAAAAAACCTGAAGTATTAGATTTCGTTAAATTTTTAATAAATGAAAAATCACAGGAGACATTTTATCTTAATAGCGGTTATTATCCTATATTGAAAAAATTCTACGAAGATTCATTATATCTCAACAAATACCCGGACTTTATTAGGTATAAAGAACTTTTAAAAACAGCGGTATCAAGGCCTGGTAATCCGGAGTATACAAAATATTCCAAGATTATGTCGTTCTATTTTAATGAAGCAATTGAAAATAAAATATCAGTAAAAGAGGCCTTGGTTAAATCAACAAAGGCAATACAATCAGATAAGATGATTCTGCAATAATTTAAAAAGTTATGTTCAGAAAAAGTTTTAAAAATAAAGTTTCCAAGTACCGTTTTGAAATAAAGCACATCACTATTTTCTTTACGGTATTAATACTCTTCCAGATAGTAATGGTGTTTGTTCAAAAAACATCACTTAATGATTTCTTATCTGAAACACAGGATTGGTACAAGAGATATTCAGCAGAGCGCTTTGCAATTATTACATCTACCAGCATGGAACTGCTATTTGAAAATCTGTTCCTGAATAAATCGTTTTCAAATCTTGAAGATGAAAAAATAGTCTATTCGTTTAATGTCATATTTAAGACTCCGCTAATTCAAAAATCAGCAGATGATATATGTTTAATCCTGATTAAGGATCAGCGGATTTATGTAGTGGACAGCGGCCAAAAGCTGGATGATTATTTAAGAGGGATACTTCCGCCTTATGACTCTAATGTTCACACTCATAGCGAAGCTTTGAACTTCTTTTTATCATTGAAAGATAAAATAAAAGGATCAGAAGTTATATACAGCAATCTGGTTGATAAAAAGACTTTTAATATTCTTGTCCCGTTTGTTCCTAACGGCGAGTATCTTGGAGTAATGTACCTGAAAGTTACACCGGATTTCTCATTCCTTACCGAAGAGATCAGTTCAAATTTTGATAAAGTTTCTCTTCTTTATTCTTCCCTTATATTCCTTGGTTTGATTGCTATATTTTTAGTTTCTTCCCAGGCGGTAAAAGAAAGAAATGATGCCCAGAAAAAATTATATGAGGAACACGCAGAGAACCTGGAAAAACAAATAAAATTCGAAAAGGAATCCTTATTTACAAAGCGCATTTATCACACTCATCATAAAGCAGAAAAGATTATAGGTTTTATTAAAGAGGATGTAAGACGGCTGGAACCAGATAATCTTGAGGTTATTAAAGACCGCGTAATTACTTATTCGAACTTTATTTCACGTATTATATATGATATGAAATGGTATGACCAGGAAATAAATACAATTGTTAATCCAATGTTTCATACCGATATAAATAAGGTAATCAGATTCATTATAGAGCATGTATTCTTAAGAATATCAAGTAAAAACGACATGTTTGAATTTAATACGGATCTTGATGATTCTATTCCAAAAGTAAAAATAAATGAATTTGTCGTTTGGGAAATACTTGAGCCATTAATTCAAAATAGTATCGACCACGGCAATAAAAGATCGATTAATATTTATATTAAGACAAAATATGACAGGGAAAACGATTGTACTTTTGTTACAATTGAAGACGATGGAGTTGGTATTGTTAATGAATTACTTAATACAAATGAAGACGGAATTAAAAAAATATTTCTTGAAAATGAAACGACCAAATCTCATTTGAATATAAATTCAGGATACGGTTGTTATATTGCATACCAGATGGCAGTGGGAAGATGCGGTTGGACGCTTGATGCTGAGAATTTGGTGAATGGCGGGTGCAGGTTTACTATTAAAATTCAAAATTAGAACGAGGTACGAATGATTGCTAATAATAGTCACATAAATATACTGCTTGTTGAAGATGAAGACTTTGATGTTAAAAGAATTAAAAATACAATAAGTTATTATGATACAAGAATTAAAGTTCTGGACACTGTTTCAAACGGCCTTGCTGCAATGGAACTTGTTTCAAATAACTCGGATAAATATGATGTTGTAATCTTAGACTATCAAATTTCAGGCGGCTTAAAAGGCGAAGAGCTAATTATTAAAATAAAAGAATGTGATCCTTTTATACAGATTATTGTTATAACCAAAATGACAATTAATATTACCGATTATAATTTTGCGAACAATCTGCTTAAATCGGGCGCATTCTGGTACGGAACAAAGTACCCGGGTAATATTGAGGATTATATTTACCAACCGACGGATTTTATACTTAGCATTTTTAATGCCTATGAAAAGAAAAAGCTTGAAAAGCATAATATAAAGTCAGATAAAAAATTAAAACAAAATATTTACAATCTTTTAGAGATGAAGAAAATTATCGGGGAATCGAGGCCGATTGTTCAGTTAAAAGATAGTATAGAACGGTATGCCAAAACCGATGTAAATATTTTGGTGACCGGGCCTTCAGGCACAGGCAAAGAACTGGTTGCATGGAATATTCATCTTAAGAGCAAAAGGAAGTATGAAAATTTTGTTCCTATTAACTGCGGAAGTATTCCGGCTGAATTGATTGAGAGTGAATTATTCGGTTATGAAAAAGGCGCTTTTACGGGTGCAAACTCAAACAAACAAGGATTATTTGAAATTGCTCATAACGGCACGTTATTCCTTGATGAAGTTGCTGAATTGCCGCTGTCTGCACAGGTAAAATTATTGCGCGTTATACAGGAAGGTGAAATTGAGAAAATAGGCAGAAGGCAGAAACTTTCTGTAAATGTAAGGATAATTGCAGCTACAAATAAAAATCTGACGAGCGAAGTAAATAACGGCAGGTTCAGGGAAGATTTGTACTACCGCTTAAATGTTGTTCCTATTGATATTGTGCCCTTGCGCCAGAGAGGGGACGATATAACTTTATTATTTGATTATTTCCTGCAGTACTTCAGTCAGGACCTCGACGTTGAAATTCCAAAAGTTGAAGAAAAAGCTAAAGAAATTCTGCTTAATTATAAGTGGCCTGGCAATGTAAGGGAATTAAGAAATGTGGTACAAAGGCTTATTCTGAATTGTCATGGAACTATTAATGCCAAAGATATAAGCGATCCAATGATTCTGAGGGACCATGGTATTGTAAAAGAGGAAACGGATTTTAATGATCTTTACCAGGGGCAGGTGCTTCAACTAAAAGAAATGGAAAAAATTTTCAGAAAGAAATATTTTCAGTATGTAAGAAGCATATCCAGCTCCGATTCCAGTGCCGCTGAAAAACTCGGCCTTGCGCCGTCCAACTATTATAGAATGTGCAAAGAATTAGGAATTAAATAAATTTATAATCAATAATTGTATGGGCAAACAGCGCCTGCTTGCCCACGCATTTTATTGGGGTGAAAACTTACAATTTAAAATTTATCTTCTGTCAGCCTGAAAATTATCCATTCATTCAATGGACTTGCCCCTATGCTTTTGTAAAAATTAATGGAGGGCTTATTCCAGTCAAGTACAGCCCATTCCACACGCCCGCAATTTCTTTCTTTAGCCAGGTTTACTAATGACTGCAGCAGTGCTTTTCCAATTCCGTTTTTTCTTAAATGCGGGCGTACATATAAATCCTCAAGATAAATGCCGGGCCGTCCAACAAAAGATGAAAAATTATGAAAGAACAACGCCTGTCCGGCAGGTTCATCATCATATTCGGCAATCAACACTTCAACAAAGCGCCTTTGCCCGAATAGCGATTCTTTTAACAGTTCTTCCGTTACTTTTACATGATGTGAAAGTTTTTCATATTCAGCAAGCTCTTTAATAAAATTAAGTATAAGCGGAATATCCTTTTCCACGGCATTCCGTATTACTATTTTGCCGGATTCTTCATTCTCCATAAACTACACCATATTTTTTAATTTGTTTGTTTTTTTTAGTAATTTATTCTTGTCATGAATTATTAATGCTT
>JARLHB010000213.1 GCA_031292465.1 Ignavibacteriaceae bacterium | reverse complement strand
TAAAGGCACGATAGAATCACCCGCAAATTTAAAATGGGGAAACATAAATCTGGTCCAAATGATGAAAAAATATTTTGATGTTCCGGTTGCAATAATTAACGATGCAAATGCCGCCGCTCTGGGCGAATATACATTTGGTGCAGCAAAAGGGATGAAAAACTTTATTGTGTTTACTCTGGGCACCGGCCTGGGCAGCGGTATTTTTATCGACGGACACCTTCTTTACGGCGAAGACGGGCATGCCGGGGAAATCGGGCATACTACAGTGGAGGCAATGGGCAGGCAGTGTTCGTGCGGAAGATTTGATTGCTTGGAAACTTATGTATCTGCAAGCGGATTAAAGCGGAGTGTATTCCAATTTCTAAGCTGTTCAAATGAAGATAGTGAATTGAGAAATATTAATTATAACGATTTAACAGGGAAGAAAATAAGCGAGCTTGCGTATAAAAATGATCCCATTGCATTGCAGGCTTTTGATTTTACGGGAGAAATTTTCGGAAGGGCTCTGGCTAACGTTGTAAATATTTTTAATCCCGAGGCAATTATTTTATTTGGCGGATTAGCAGATGCCGATGATTTGCTGCTTTCCCCGACAAACAAATATTTCGAAAAATATTTATTAAAGATACATAAAGGAAAGACGCGCATTCTTAAATCCCAAATACAGAATGGAAATGCAGCTGTGCTTGGTGCCTACAGTTTTGTAAAAGACGTATTAAGGAATAATAGTGTAAAGAAAGAAGAAGTAGATAAGATATCAGTCTGAGATTGAGGAATACAAATAATTAATTTTCATTCAGACTGTTGATAACGAAAACGAAGAAGAGGAATAAGAGCTAAGTATAATTTGATTTAGAGAGACATAAAAGCGAATAAATAAAGTAATAACAGAGTATTTAACACAATAATTACTGAAGGAGAATAAAATGCGCAGAATAATTAATATTCTAAGTATTTTAATTATAACGTTGATACTGGCTTACAATTCTGCTTTAGCTGCCGGAGCTAATATAAGCGGAAATGTAAAAGACGCATCAACCGGTGATCCTCTTTTTGGCGCTAATGTTTTGATAGTAGGTACAAGTTTAGGCGCAACTACTGATATGAACGGGATGTATATTATCAGGAATGTGCCGGCGGGTTCTTATTCCATTCGTATTACTTATATAGGTTATAAAGAGAAAAAAATTGACATAACCGCCAGGGATGGTGAAAATCTCGTCTATAATTTTAAGCTTGAACCTGTTGCCGTTGAAGGGCAGACGGTAGTTGTTACCGCACAGGCAAACGGCCAGACACAGGCAATTAACCAGCAGCTTGCTTCAGACCAGATAGTAAATGTTGTTTCTGCTGCAAGAATCCAGGAACTGCCTGACGCAAATGCCGCAGAATCTGTCGGCAGGCTGCCGGGTATTTCAATTCTAAGAAGCGGGGGAGAAGGCGATCAGGTCGCAATACGCGGCCTGGCACCCCAGTTTAATGAAGTTGAAATAAACGGCGTAAGAATGGCGTCTTCTAATTCCGAAGACAGGAATACCGATTTAAGCATGATTTCTTCAGATATGCTTGAAGGTATTCAGGTTACAAAAACCGTAACAGCCGATATGGATGCTAATGTAATAGGCGGTGTTGTAAACTTTGAGCTTCGTGAAGCAAAAACAGACGTACCCGGCGTACCGAAATTTAGTCTTCTTATTCAGGGTTCTTATAACGGCCTGCCGGATGCATATAACAAGTATAATAATTACAAATATGTTGGTACAGCCGAAGACAGGTTCTTAGATAACCGTTTGGGTGTGTTTGTACAGGCGTTAATTGAAAGAAGAAATCTTTCTGATAATGAACTTAACGCTACTTATGGAAAATCTGCAAACAGTACAACAGATTATTTAACCAGTAATATAACCCTTGATGATAATGCCAGAGACCGGCAGAGAAAAAACGGAGTTGTTACTTTAGATTATAAATTACCCGAAGGGAAAATTACATTTTCCAACTTCCTTAGTTCCAGTGAGACTGAGACTTTAGACAGGCAGCAATACTATAATGTATCAGGCAATACCCAAAGTTTCATATTTAATTATTCCAAAGAAACTTTGAATTCAATTACAGATATGCTTGAAATAGAACAGCAGCTTCCTGTTTTTCATGTAAAGGCTAATTTCTCTCATACTTACTCAGAAACCAAAGACCCGTACAATTGGGGCGTAAATTTTATAAACGGGCCTGCTGGGCTTTTAGCATACAGCAATGCAAAAAATATAAATCCGCATGATGTAGTAATTGCTGCAAACAATAATCTGGGTAATTCATTCCTTAATACTGTAACAACCAGCAACAGTTTTACAAGAGAAAGGGACTTGGCGGCTGGAGCAGACTTTGATACTCATCTGACCTTTTCTGATATGGTCTCAGCAGTAATAAAATTCGGAGGCAAATATCAGTACCAAACAAGGTCTTATAACTACGATACATATGATGGAGAGCCTTTTGGGTTAGCAAGCGGAAAACCTCTTGTAAGCCAATTAAGCGCCGCTTTCCCATGGATGCAAGTCTCGGGAGACGGAGTAAATGTTCTAATGTCGCCGTTTGTTCAACAGGGTTACGACTATGGAAAATTTTTAGGCGGCGATTATTCAATGATTTATCCATTGAACATTGCCTATATGAGGTCAATGGTAAATTATATGAATGCAAACCATTTGTCCAACAACATAACATATAATTATGACATTGGCGGATCAACAAAAAGCGATTATTCGGGCGATGAAGACATAAGCGCAGCCTATTTAATGGCAACCGTTGACATAGGCCCGTCACTTACCATTATTCCGGGTGTAAGATATCAACAGCTTAAAACTATATATACTGCCTCTCAGGGGTTACAGGGACCAAATCCTTATTCAAATTACGCAAACCAGCAGGTTACTTACACTGCTTATCATCCATACTGGCTGCCGGATATTTTAGTCCGTTATAAACCAGCGGACTGGTTTGACGTTCGACTGGCTTACACAAACACAGTTTCATATCCGTCTTATGCATCGTTGGCGCCAATTATTACTGTTACACAGTCTGCCGGGACTCTTCAATGGAACGGTTTTCAACTGGACCCGATCAAATCAGCTAACTATGATGCATACGTTTCATTTTATAATAATACAATCGGGCTGTTTACTGCGGGTGCATTCTTAAAACAAATTTCTAATCTAATTTATCAATACACATTTACACCGGCTACTTCTGCTGCGTTGGTAAAATATTATCCTGATTGGGTGCCGAATAAAACTCCATTGACGGGTATAAAAGTTACAGAATATCTAAACGACCCATATAAAGTAAATAATTCAGGTATGGAATTAGAGTGGCAGACACATTTTTGGTATTTGCCCGGAGTTTTGTCCGGCCTGGTAATGAATGTAAACTACACGCACATTTTTTCAAAAGCCGAATATCCCATACAATACGTCAATACAAGTGTAAGGCCGACAAAATATGTGGATTCCAGCTACTATGCACCGTTATTGTATCAACCGGACAATATACTTAATATCTCTCTCGGGTTTGATTATGAAGCATTTTCAATACGCATTTCTTCAATTTATTCATCCAGAATCTTTACAGGTCCGGATCCAACACCACAGCTGAGGGCTTATACAGCAGGATATAACCGGTGGGACGTTTCACTTAAACAAGGCCTGCCGATTGAAGGACTTCAGGTATTCTGCAATTTGTACAATATAAATCGTGCAAGGGATATTAACAATATTTCTGCCCCAAACAGTGTGCCCTCATCAGAACAGGATTACGATTATTCAATTGAACTGGGGCTTCGTTATCAGTTATAGGTTTATTAAGGAGCTAAAAAAGTAAATATAAAATATTATCTAATTATTATGACCTGCGTGAATGCATTTGAAAGGAGGTACCATTAAGTGCACACGTTAAGTAAGTGTCAAAGAGCCTGGCCATTTTCAGGTTTTGTATGAAAGTGGATGCATATTTAATTCTTATTAACAATAAAAAGGAGCATTAAGATGAAACATTTCCTTTACATAGTTCTTTCTTTTGTATTGGTTTTGATGATGTCATATCGCGTGGCCGCTCAAACCAGCGATACTCTCGTCGTCTATGCAACACCTATCAGTGTTACTCTTGATAGTGTTGTTAATCATGATCAGGCTACATTAAAGCATCATGCATATAAGCTGGTAAGTACAGACACTCCGTATGTATTTGATGCTACCGTAATTGTTGATGGCAGCGTTTCAATTATTGGCGTTCTTGGTACTAACGGCCGGCCCCCTTGTATACAACCTGATGTGCTTACAACCGGTGACATACCCGGTCATTTGTTTACATTTACAAAATCCGGTTCAACTGTAAGATTAGAAAATTTGTATTTGCTCGGTATTTCAATTAATAATTCTACTAATTATGGTGACGGGTTTGGCGTAACTGTTACCGGCGATAGTATTAAATGTTATTTCAATAATGTAATATTTGAACAATGGGGACAGTTTGGTATTGATTATTCAGGCATGTGGGACAGCTTCTGGATTACTAATTGTAAGTTCAGAAACTTTGTTACACCCGGTAGCGATTACACCGGTGAAGCATTTAGAAACAGGAATGACCTTGGAAAGTTCCCTACAGATACATTGGTTATGAAATATAATACATTCCTTGCTTTAAACGGTTATGTAGCAGCGCCTGTAACAACTTCTCCTATGCATTATTTTGATTTTGAACATAATACAGTTGTTTGTGTTTATAAGAATCCTTTCTTTGCAATGAATGCTACAAGCTGGAAATGCGACCATAATATTTTCTATGCTGCTTATGCCGGCGGTATGGGAAACGGAGAATTTCCATGGTGGGACAGAATATGGACAGGCGGCATAGGCTCTGTTATAGATCTTGACACTTTAAGCAAATCTAATGCTGCCGGTTTCGGGGTCGATACTTCTCAAGCCAACTGGGTAACATTAGCTGAAGCTAAAAGAACTATAGAAGTTAATGATAATATCTATTTCAGGCCGTCATCTATTACAGATTTTATAATGGCAGTAAATGACACAGTAAAATCTACGGCAGATACAGTATATCAGGTTGAATGGATGAACGATTTAACACTTAGCATGTTTGCAAATAAAACAACATGGCCGGGCCTGAATGCTTCAGGCAACCAGAATGTTGATCCTGGATATGGCACCGGTATTGCAACTATGATTGGAGCACCCGGTACAACTGTTCCGGCTGAAGACGGAATAGGATTTTTACCATGGTTCATGGAATCCAGGTC
>JARLHB010000212.1 GCA_031292465.1 Ignavibacteriaceae bacterium | reverse complement strand
TCTGTATATCCGCCTGCTTTAATCCTGTAAAAATATATTCCTGAAGTAAGGCCATTCTTTAACTGGCCGTTACTTAACGATTGCCCTGCGTTAAATAAAATTGAGTGCATTCCTGCATTTTGATTTTCATTTACAAGAGTTGCAACTTCGTTGCCAAGCACATTATATATTTTTAACGTTACAAAACTGTTTGCCGCAAGCTGCCAGCTTATTGTTGTTGATGGATTGAACGGGTTGGGATAATTTTGGAACAACTTGTATTCAGAAGGTAACGTTTCATCTTTAGCTATACCTGTAAAAGTTGCACCAATACTAACAGCCGGTGAAACGGAGACCATCTGGTTATTGTACCATGCTACGCCTTTGATTACAAATTTACCCGCGCCTGATGCTGACAGTGTAAGGCTGTCGCTGCTGCTTTGAAGTTTTAATGTATCGCTGCTGCTTACAAATGTTACGGAATCAACATTAAGAGTACTACTGTAAAAAACTTTAGCTGATATTTTGGTTTGAACTCCCGTTCCCAGGTTAGTGCCTGTGGGCGTTAGCCATGTAATGTCTGAATAAGTGGTGGGAATGTTGAAATTCAGCCAATCCATCCGGTTTGCAATCCATGATTTTAAGTCCTGTACTTCACCTTCATAAGTATTTTCAACAGTCCGGTTAGGCCATACATATACGCCGATAATATTCCATTTAGTAAAGTTTCTTATCCTCGCTTCAGTTGTCAATGTTACTACCGAATCCAAAATTGCAGAAACCCTTGGAATTTTTAAAATAGTTTTTTTAGCTTCATTCCATCTTTTGGCAAAACGGTTAAAGAACACAGGATTGGAAAACAGTTTCCTGTTCCAGGCAGGATCTGTATGCGAAACATTAAGTACTTCAAAGCCGGAAAATAGATTGCAATTATCATAATCACAGTTGCCAAGCGAAATATCAAAGTCCCAGATAGGCCCGTATTTTAATCTCCCGTCCTGGCTGTCTCTGTCTTTATAAAAATATGTGCTTAACCTGTAACCATCAACATTATTACAGAATTCGTTCATCAGATAAGTATCTACAAAAGTATCCATATCCATCAAATCATAATATCCCTTAAATGGATCATTATAAGCAGAGCTGTTCATTACATCTTCAAATCTGTCCATAACACTTTTTATATATGTCTTTTGTTTATTTACAATGTCTTCCTGCTTCGGATAATCATAGAGATACGTTTCGTAACCATTGCCAGGATATCCTTTATATTTAGACGTCCAGCCCTCATCCTGGCCGGTATTAGACTTATCAATTTTAAAAATATACCCGCCTGTTAAAGCATCACCGGTAGTATCGTTGGCTGTAAGTTTCTTAATATTAACCCTGCTTTTACCGCGCTTTATTTTTTCCATAAGAATATATACGCCCCAGTACTGGCCGTTAAGAATAAGCTCGCAATACTGTGTCCTTGATGCGTACCTTCCGAGGTCATTTGAAAGCCTGTACACAAGAGCATTGCGCATCATAGTTTTATCGCTGTAGGGAGCGTATAATATCCAGTCGCTTTCTGCCGGCATACCTAATATTGTCGCATTGCTGTCGTTATCACTTACATCTCTTACTTCAAATCCATATTGTTTTTTAGGAAAGCCTTGTGAAGTCTGCCCTCTTATTTCAATACCGATTTTACCGTTAAAGTTATAAACAGTATCGGTTAAATTATTTTTCTTACCGGCGCCGTTATAAATAATTTTCATATTTACGTCAATCTTCGGTTCATCAGGTATATCCTGTCCGTTGGTATTGATAATAACTATCGGAAGGTTAGAGGAAGTGAAATTAACTTGCGAAAAGGCCGGTGCAGTTAAAGCAAAAAACATGATACAATAAAAGTATAAAGCCCGCATTTCGTTCCCTTATAATTTCTGAATAAAAGAGTTAAGATGTAAAGTTAACTAATTGTGCAGGTAAACATGAAAGTGTATATATAAAATTTTTTATTATTATTTTGTTGTATGCTTTTGAGGGCCTTAAATGGAAGTTAAGAATAAAAAAGCCGTTCAGGAAATTACACCTGAACGGCTTTTATTTAGAATAACGTTTCTTTTACTACACCCGGATTATTTTATCAGCAATATTTTTTTTACTGCGATGTAGTTGCCGGCTTTTAAACTACAAAAATAAATTCCGCTTGGAAGATGAGATGCAACCCATGTAGTACTATAACGCCCCGCAGGCAAATCCTTATTCACAAGAGTTTCAATTTCCCTGCCTAACATATCAATTATTTTTAAAGTTATATGACTGCTTCGCGGCAGTTGGTAGCTGATTACTGTTGAAGGGTTAAACGGATTGGGATAGTTCTGAAATAACTTAAATTCTGACGGCAATGTTTCTCCCTTATCCACGCCTGTAACATTTGTTGTTATGCTATATGCCGGTGACACTGAAACCATCTGGTTACAATGCCATGCAACGCCTTTTATTACAAATTTACCTGTGCCGGAAGCCGATAATGACAGGCTGTCTCCGGTGCTTTGAAGTTTTAACGTATCGCTGCTGCTTACAAATGTTACTGAATCTACTTTAAGAGTATTACTGTAAAAAGCTTTGGCTGAAATAATGACTTTGTTTCCTGTTCCGAAATTTATGCTTGTTAAATCCGGCGTAAGCCATGTAATATCCGAATAAGATGCCGGTATATTATTATTCAGCCAGGTATACCTGTCTGATATCCATGATTTTAAATTTTGTACTTCTGCTTCATAAGTGGTATCATCCCATACCTGATTTGGCCATACATACTGCCCGATAATATCCCATTTGGTAAAGTTTCTTACCCGCGCTTCACTTGTATTGGTTATTACAGAATCTAAAAATGTTGATATTGTAATAAGATTAAAAACCGTATTCTTTACCTGGTTCCACCTTTTAATAAACCGGTTATAGAATACAGGATCAGACATGAGTTTCCTGTTCCAGAATGGAGTGTGCCAATCACTATAGTTATTATACTGAACTTCCCACCCCGATGTAGAGAAAGCATTGTCATAATTACAGTTACCCATTGAAAGATCAAAATCCCAGATGGGGCCGTACTTAAGCCTTCCGTCCTGGCTATCTTTGTCCTTATAAAGATAAACACTTAATCTGTAAGCATCTACATTTTTACAGAATTCATCCATTATATAAGTATCAACAAATGTATCCAAATCAATCTGGTCATAATATCCATTTAAAGGATTGTTGTAAGCAGAGCTGTTCATTACATTTTCAAATTTGTCCATAATGCCTTTAATATATACCTTCTGCTTATCTACTATATTTTCCTGTTTGGGATATACGTACAAATAATTAATATCTGAACCATTATCTGGAGCTTTATATTTGGACGTCCATCCTTCATCCTGGCCGTTATCCTGTTTATCAATCTTAAAAATATAACCTCCGGTCAGGGCATCGCCGGTAGTATCGGCAGCTTCAAGTTTTTTAATATTTACTCTCCCTTTATTGCGTTTTATCTTTTCCATCATTACATAAACGCCAATGTATTCATTATTTAATATTACTTCACAATATTTTGTTCTTGTTGCGTACCTGCCCAAATCATTTGAGAGTTTGTATGCCAGAACGTTGCGCATTAATGTTTTATCGCTGTAAGGAGGATATAAAATCCAGTCGCTTTCAGCCGGCATGCCTAATATTGATGCATTGCTGTCATTATCATTTACATCCCTTACTTCAAATCCGTATGGTTTTTTAGGAAACTGCTGCGAAGACTGCCCCCTTAATTCTATCCCCACTTTCCCGTTAAAATTATAAACAGTATCGTTAATTTTATTT
>JARLHB010000211.1 GCA_031292465.1 Ignavibacteriaceae bacterium | reverse complement strand
GATATTTCTTTCAACTTCTTAGAAAGCAATATTGAGAAGGATAACGCTGAAGATTCAATAAATAGGGTATTTGCTTCTCAGTTCGGCAACGACCTGCTGGACCTGGCGATTAACGGGGATGAATTAAGCAGCGACGATTTCATCAAAATAAATGACGGCTGGCTAAAAATTGCAGCCGCCGATGCAAGCGTACACCCTGTTACTATTGCCGCTTCACCCACTTACAAAACAGTATTTAAGGATATGCTTTCTGCAATGCCTAATAAATGGAAAAGGAACCTGGCTGATCTTGTCTTCTTAGTCTCTCCGGATGTAGAAGTAACCTACCGCAATGAACTTGCCGACAGGGCAACGGCTTTAGGCGATGCTTATTTAACCGAAGGCAGGCGTGCACAATACCAGGGGGTTGATGTTTATCCGCTTCCGTATTTACCCGGCAATACTACTCCTCAGTGTGTGCTTACAACATGGAAAAATTTGGCCGTGGGTATTGGCAGACAGATAAGAGTTGGCAAGCAGATACAGGAAAGGAAAAGAGTAATTGAATACACTATTACTGCAAAAATAGATTTCAATTATGTTCTAAGCGATATGATTGTACTTGCGAAGAAGTCTGCATGAGAAATATAAATGGGCTTGAGCAATCAGGTCCATTATACAACTTATTACTCTGTAGCTCTGAAGCAATGCAGCAATAGAACAATGAAACAAGCATTCTTAATATCCGAATCGAAAAGGTTGAAAATAATCTACCCAAGAAAGAAAAAATCATATGCTTACATCAATCAATCAAATAAAGCTGGAAGGAAATTTACCTGATACGGTAAAAGATGAAATATTAGCTCCGCACTTAACCAAAGCAGAAATAGAAATGAAGAATATCCTGTCGCCGGATTTGTACGCCAGGATAGCTGCGCTGGAATCAGATAATGAAGATTATATAACCTGTGCTATTGCAGAGGCCAATCTTGCGCTTAGTTATTCGATCCCTTCGTTAAATATAGAAACACAGGGCAGCGGGATTGTACATTCAAAAGGCTGGGATGAAAGCAGGAGCGAATTACTGAGCCAGCAGGAAGTTGAGAAGCTTCAGAAATATTACCGCGATGTGGCAATGGACTTTCTAAAATTTTATATCCCGGTGAGTGAATCAGCAGATAAGCCGATTGATGAAGTTAGAGGTGCAGATTATAAAATATCAGTAATATAAATAACTAATATCTCCGTCCAGCGGGATGTAAGAAAAAGGTATCCCGGTATATCTAAGAGTATGTGTAATGAAAATTAATACTATTATAAAATCAAAATTAATAAAACTGCCTAAAGTGCATGAAAAAGTCAGGATAAAAGGATTTGCAGAAAGATATTCGGCGTGCAATATAAAAAATATACCCGGCAGGACAGGTGCAGGCAATAAGAATAATCCAATAAACGATACAAGACTGTTAGAAACTGCTTTTAAGCAGGCAATGCCCGGAATTGAAAAGAGAATAAACATTTTAGGTATATCATAATGGATATTTATCAGACTATAGAATTAATACAAACAAAGCTGGAAGAGGACAGCACAAATTCCGGCGGCATTCTTTACGGTATAAATATTATTACTGATCCGCATTCGGATTTAACAAAGTATGTCCCTTTTGTATTGCTTGAAGCAGAAAAAACCGGGTTCGTAAACTCTGCGCAGGGATTTGTAATAGGTCAGGAACATTATATTACTCTTACATGCATTGTAAGCGCCCAAAATTCTTCATTCGATAAATATAAATCCGAAGTAAACAGCCTGGCAGAAAATGTAATAGACAAAATAAATACTATTACCGATTACAAAATTCAAAAAATAATCCCTGTGGAGCAGACGCATTGCGAAATTATGCTGGGCGCTTTGAAATCAACCGCGATAATTATTTCCGTTAAGGTTCAAACTTACTGGAAAGACGAATAATAGTAGGAACATGATTTATCATGTTCCTTTTTTAACAAAAATAACAAGGGTTAAACAAAAATGATCGAGTTTCTAAAATCCGTACATGGTAAACTGATGGTAGCTGTTACAATAATAGCAGCTTTTACAATTTACCTTACATTCAACTTCTTCATTAACCTTAGTTCGTTTGCCGTAGCCGTTACAAAGGCAATAATAAGCCTTATACTGTTCTGGCTGTTCGACAGGTACGGTATGAATCAGATAGACACAGTAGAAGAACTTAAAAAAGGAAATACGTCTTATGCAATATTTATGCTTGCTCTTGCTGTTATTATTGCAGCCGCTATTATCGGATCATAATAAAAACGGATTGAATACTTGTTGTAAAGACGGGGCATGCCCCGTCTCTACAAATAACACAAGACATCTGGATACTGCCAGAAGCTATATAGGCACAATAGAGAAAACAAATCACAATGACGGCCCGGTTGTAGAAAGGTTTTTAAGAAGTGTTGGCAGGAAAAAGGGCGAAAGTTGGTGCGCGGCTTTTGTTTCATATTGTTTACAGGCAGGTAATGCATCTTTCCCGTTAGTCCGTTCAGGAATTGCAAGAAGTTTTAAACTGTCCGGTTCGATAAAAGCAAAAGATGTCTTAATAGGGAAATACAAAATATTACCGGGAACAATTATAGTATGGGAAAAAGGGAATACAGTTTTCGGGCATGTTGGGTTTGTGGAAAGCTGGGATAAGCAATCTGGAATAACTATTGAGGGCAATACCAGCAGCGATAGAAATTCTGTTGTTAACAAGGCTGTAATTAGTAATGAGGGCGTCTATAGAAAAAGACGCTCTATTGAGCCAGCAAATTATTTCAGAATAACATGTTTTACCCAGGTGACAAGTCCAATGGACAAAGTTCAAAGTGTAAAGTAAAATGACAGGGAGTAAAATGATGAATCAGAAAATTATACCCGGAATATTAGGTGTACTTACATTACTGAATATTAATTGCTGTGGTTCTAAAGAAGTGATTGAGATAAAGCCAAAAGTTATTTATCCGGCGGTGATTGAGGATACTGTTAAAGCGGCTGTAAAAAATGATTCTGTAATTATCGGCTTTGAGACGGGGCATCCGTCGGGGCATAGCCCCGCCGCGACAGGTGCCGGGTTTCAGCAGCAAGATACAAATATAATAGTAAAATATTTTCCGAAATATGAAAAGTTCTATGTAAAAGTTAAGCCGGATTCAATAGTAATATTTGACACCTTAAAAACGATTCAGACAATTGAAAAAAATATTGAAACGCCGTTGCTTTCAAAAATAGGGCTGATGATTATTGGAGTAATAATTGCAATAATAGGAACATTATTAATAAAAAAGTGAGGTCGATATGCCGACTGCAAATATCAGTTATAACATTAATCATGATGAAACTAACGAGAATAAAAGGGAAAACAGGCTCCTAAAATACCTGCAGTTAATAATTGCGCTGGCACTTGTAATATTTAACATCGGCTATACAGTTGCAAGGCTGGATGATAAACCCTCAAGAACCGAGATGCAGGATGAAATAAACAAAACGCTTTCAGGTTACGACAAAAGCCTTAAAAACAATTACATAGAGATTAAGAAAGTCCCTGGTTTAACAGAACGGCTAAATAGCATTGATCAGAATTTACAGGATTTAAAGTCGCGTTTTGAAAATTTAGAAAACAAAATATTAATAATTAAAAAATAGAACAGCCTGATTCTTAATAATCCTATATAACAATTATATAAGAGTTAGACTTGAAGAGGAGGAATAAAAATGAGCAGCAGAGCAGGGTTAAAACAAATTGTCCTTTGCGATTCGGGAACATTGCTGACTACGCCGGCCAATCCGCTGGCGGCAGGATTAAGAAATGCAGCCACAATTGAAAGGACTCCATTTAAAGAGATAAAGGATTACCGCAACAGATTGTTGAGAAATATGGTGAACTTTAAAATTGAATGGGAATCGCTTCAGCCGTCTATGCTAATGTTAAAGGCATTAACCGGCTGGTTAAATCTTAATTGTGATGCGCAGGTTGTTACCGTCCCTCAGTCTTCATCAGG
>JARLHB010000210.1 GCA_031292465.1 Ignavibacteriaceae bacterium | reverse complement strand
TAAAAGGCAGGTAATATTATTTCCATTTTGGTGCCTTCACCGCAGAGCGGTGATATATTAGTAGTAGAAATAAGAACGAAACAACTTCAGAGCTCCAGCGGAGCGAAACAAAACGCTCAGAAAAAATTGAAAGCAATTATAAAAATGTTATTCCGATTATATGAATGGTTCTGTGCCGCCCCTACAGGGCTAAAAATATTTGGGTAATCGTTATCTACTAACCTGCCTACCGGTAGGTAGGTGTATCGCCCCGCCGGGGCTTAAAATATTATATGTCGAAATCTGCCTGCCGCCATGCAGGCGCCGTTTCAACATTCTTATTACCTATGGGTTAACGGTCTATGTTAAGCAGGAAGAAAAGCGAATCAGCGATTCGCTGTACAAGTGACCTTCGCCGCGTAGCGGTGATATATTAGTAGCAATATATAAAACGAAACAAAATCAGAGCTTCAGCGAAGCGAAACAAAACTATTGTGTTGAGGAACCGTTTGATTCCTTTTGTGTCTTAACCAGAGAATAATATGATCGCAGACGCCAAAATAGTATAGCTCCTTTTTCATCCTTTAGATTGAATGCTTTCCGGCGCTAAATGATTACCTTATATATAGGATAAAAGATAAACTTAGATAAGTATTCATTTAATAAAAGAACAGGTAAAATAATGTTACGCCGTATTGCTTCAATTTTATTTATAGCAGTAGCTCTTATGAGCTTTGCTGCTCCATCTTCATATGCCCAGGATAATTACAGGCACGGGCGGAGATCGGAAAGACGAGTTTATGTTGTGCATAGACACGAGCATAGACATGTGAACAGACACGTCTATAGGCATGTACGTAGAGAAAGAGGAAACAAAGTTGTACTAAGAAGCCACAGAAATAATACAGATGTTAAATTAAAAGTTAATTTTTAATTGACTTAATAGCGGAAAGAATTCTTTTCATAAATAATTTAAGAACTTGTCCGTACGTATTTTCAATATAACAGCGTGGTTAAAGGGGAGCACTGTGCAAATAATACCGCAGACATTACTATATCCTTTCATTTATACTATCAACAAATATTAAGCAGGAAAAAAGCGAATCGGCAATTCGCTGTACAAATAAAAGGCAGGTAATATTATTTCCATTTTGGTGCCTTCACCGCAGAGCGGTGATATATTAGTAGTAGAAATAAGAACGAAACAACATCAGAGCTCCAGCGGAGCGAAACAAAACGCTCAGAATAAATTGAAAACAATTATAAAAATGTTATTCCGATAATGTAGATGGTTCTGTGCCGCCACTACAGGGCTAAAAATATTAGGGGTAAACGTAATCTACTATCAACAAATATTAAGCAGGAAAAAAGCGAATCGGCAATTCGCTGTATAATCGTCTTGATATTACATCATATATGATGTAATTTAATATCGATGAAAAATAAATGGACAGTCATTTATTATGAAACTCCTGGAAAAAGATTTAAAGGTGCTGGTTAATGAAGACATTCAGAAAACATTTAGAAAATAAACTAAAGAATAAAAAATTTGAGGGGGAATATTTATATCAGAGAGAACTTCTTAGTTTGTCTAAAATAATAGCTGAAACCCGGACCAGGAAAGGAATATCTCAGATTCAGCTTGCAAAAGCTGCAGGTATTACACAGCAGCAGCTTTCAAAAATCGAAAATGGGTTGAATTGTAATATCATTACATTTCTTAAGGCCAGCAGGGCTTTGAATCTAAATATTGAAATTATGGAAAAATAACTCAACTTTTCCCATTTTATATTTCCCAAACTATTTGTAAATATTAAACTCCAAAAAGCGAATCAGCGATTCGCTGTACAAGTGGCCTTCACCGCAGAGCGGTGATATATTAGTAGTAAAAATAAGAACGAAACAACTTCAGAGCTCCAGCGGAGCGAAACAAAACGCTCAGAATAAATTGAAAACAATTATAAAAATGTTATTCCGATAATGTAGATGGTTCTGTGCCGCCCCTACAGGGCTAAAAATATTAGGGGTAAACGTAATCTACTAATGTATCGCCACGCCGGGGCTCAAAATTATAAATGTCAAAACCTGTTTACCGCCTGACCGGCGCCGTTTCAGTATTCCTATTAACTATGGGTTAACGGTCTATGTTAAGCAGGGAAAAAGCGAATCGGCGATTCGCCGTACAAGTACTAACCGGCTTTGCCGATTTCCTGGTCTTTGTATTGAAGCTGGTATAGTTTGTAATATATACCGCGTTTGGCAAGAAGTTCCTGATGAGTGCCGGTCTCCCGGATTTCTCCCTTATGCATAACAATTATTTTATCTGCATTTTGTATGGTGGAGAGCCTGTGTGCAATAACTATGGCAGTCCTGCCTACAAGCAGTTTCTCAATTGCCTTCTGGATTAAAATTTCAGTTTCGGTATCGATGCTTGATGTAGCTTCATCAAGTATAAGTATTTTGGGATCGTAAGCCAGCGCTCTTGCAAAGGATAGTAATTGCTTCTGTCCCACGCTTAATGTAGCGCCGCGTTCCTTTACAACTTCATCATACTTGTGGGGAAGCGCATCTATAAACTTATCGGCTCCTACTATAGCCGCAGCTTCCTTCAGTTTCTCCAAAGGTATGCTGTCGTTATTCATGCTTATGTTTGAGCGTATGGTGCCGGAGAAAAGAAAAATATCCTGCAGTACTATGGAAATATATTTTCTTAAATCTCTTTTATCCATTGTGCTTATGTCGGTTCCATCAACCAGTATGGAACCTCTGGTAATATCATAGAAGCGTGTAAGCAGGCTTATTATACTTGTCTTGCCTGCGCCGGTATGGCCTACAATTGCTACTGTTTCGCCCGGGTTTATTTTGAATGAAACATTTTTCAGTACATATTCTTCATCATTATAAGCAAACCATACATTCTTAAATTCTATTCCGCCTTTAACTTCGGAAAACCTGCTGTCGTGATTTTTAATAATAGTGTTATCGTCAAGCAGGTTAAAAATTCTCTCGGAAGAAGCCATTGCTGTCTGCAGAATGTTATACTTTTCCGATAAATCCCTTATAGGCCTGAAAAACATATCAGTAAGAAGAATAAAAGCGACTAACACACCCACAGGCAGGTTGCCGTGAATAAGCTCTCCGCCGCCGTACCAGATGATTAGCCCGGTTGCAACTGCGCTTACAAATTCAACGCCCGGATAGAAAATTGCATAATAAAAATTGGAATTTATATTTGCCGTACGATAATCGGCATTTATATTCAGGAATTTTCCCATCTCAGGTTTTTCTTTATGAAAGATCTGAACAATGTTCATACCTGTGACGTGTTCCTGCATATAAGTATTTAACCGTGCAAGATGAAGCCTAACATTCCTATATGATTCCCTTACTTTTTTCCTGAAAAGAAATGTGCCGTAAACCAAAAACGGAAAAACTGAAAGGGTTACTAAGGAAAGCTTTACATCCATAAAAAACATAAACCCGAGAATCCATAATATGGTAAATATATCGCTGAATACCATGATGATTCCGGAAGAGAACAAATCATTTAAGGATTCAATATCATTTGTTACTCTTGTAACTATTCTGCCGATAGGGGTCTTATCAAAAAAACCTAAGGAAAGTTTTTGCGTATGGGTGAATAGCTGTGTCCTGATATCATAAATAGTTTTTTGTCCAAGATACTGCGTGTAATAAGTAAGAAAGAACTGGATGATAGACTGAAAGATAAGCGAAGCAAGCAGAAGAAGGCTTGTATACAAAAGTCCGTTGTAATTTCCATGAGCAATATATTTATCAACGGCTATTTTAATAAGGTAAGGGCGCACCGGTCCCAACGATGCAACAACAATGTTCATCAGGATTGCAAAGACAACGTACTTCATATAGGGCTTAATATACCCGAGAAGCCGCTTCATCAGCTTGCTGTCGTACGCCTTGCCTAAGACTTCATCTTCGCTATTGTTTTCAGCCATTAACTAAATTACTTTCTGGTAATTTTTCCCGTCCAAAAATGCTTTAATATTCTCAACAGTTATATCCAGGATCCTTTCAACTGCTTCAACTGAATCAAAAGCCATGTGCGGGGTTAAGATTACATTTTCTTTTCTTAACAGAAGGTTTTTCCTAAGCAGCGCTTCAAGGTGTTCTACGGAAACGTTTTTCGTAAGCATCTGGTTTTCTTCATTCACAAGCTCTTCGCCTTCAAAAACATCAAGCCCGGCGCCGCCGAAGATATCATTCTCAATTGCATAGTATAACGCCCTGGATTCAATTATGCCGCTTCTTGCAGTATTTATGAACAACGCTCCTTTTTTAACTAACTCAATATTGTCCATATTAATTAAATGATGAGTGTGAGTATTATAAGGGCAGTGCAAAGTAATAATATCGGCATTCTTTAAAAGCTCTTCCAATGAAACATACTGGAAGTCAAGAAGTTCCGGCAGGATATGATTCGGGCGCGGGTCATGCACAATAACCTTCATGCCGAAGCCTTTAGCAATTTTTATTACATGAACCCCAATGCTGCCTGCGCCTATTACGCCGAGAGTTTTTCCTTTTAAATCAAATCCCTGAAGTCCTGTTAATGTAAAATCATTGCGGAGTGTTCTTACGTATGCTTTATGAATATTTCTTGAAAGTGCCAGTATCAAAGCAAATGTATGCTCTGCCACGGTATTTTCACCGTAATAAGGAACATTGGCAACAGAGACTCCGTTCTCATGCGCTTTTTTCACGTCTATATGATTAAAACCTGTACTGCGCGTTGCTATAAATTTTAATTTTTTTGCTTTGTTCAGCACAGTTGAATCTATCGCCGAATAAATAAAAGGCGATACAATATTTACATTTGAAATTAATCCCGCGTTGGAAGCATTTAACTGTTCAGGGAAGAAAAACAATTCAAAATTTTTATCGAATTTTTTCTTCAGATATTTTTTTTCTTTTGCAGTTGTTTCGAAGAATGCTACAGATGTTTTAGGCATTTATTTTCCTCAATTTAATTCTTCTAATTCTTTTTCTAAAAGTTGTTTATAATACAGGTCGGCATAAATTCCGCCTGATCCAATTAGTTCGTCATGTGTGCCCTGTTCGGCAATTTTACCTTTTGAAAGTACAATAATTTTGTCTGCATC
>JARLHB010000209.1 GCA_031292465.1 Ignavibacteriaceae bacterium | reverse complement strand
AGCACAGTTGAACTTTTTGTCATGCCCTCATTTACAAGTGTGTAAACATATTTAGCCCAAACGGAATAATTTACCTTGCGCATTAAATAGTTATAAATTAGCGGAAGCTTTTCATATATTTTATTCTCTACTGGGCTGTCCATTATTTATTCAGTTTTCTGTTTTTAACTATCCTTTTAGCATAATTAAACGCGCTGATCATACTTGATGCGTCGGCTGTTCCCTTGCCGGCAATGTCAAATGCAGTCCCGTGGTCCGGCGATGTTCTTACAATGGGAAGACCTGCCGTAAAATTTACTCCCGAGCCAAAATTAATTAATTTAAATGGGCTTAATACCTGGTCATGGTACATACCGAAGACCAGATCGAAATTTTTATAAAGCCTGTTGGCAAAAAAGGCATCCGGCGAAAAAGGGCCGCTTAAATATTCCGAAAATTTACTCTGGAAAATGAAAGGTTTTAATATCTTCTCCTCTTCACTTCCGATAAGGCCGTTTTCACCTGCGTGGGGGTTTAATCCCAGCACTGCAATCCTTGGTGAACTGATTCTTAAATCTCTTTTTAATGTATTAAATATAACATCAATTTTTTTATTTAACAGCCTTTTTGTAATTAGTCCCGGCACTTTCTTAATTGGCTCATGAATTGTTGCCAGAGCAGCATTCATTCTGCCGGAAAGGAACATCATTACAAAATTATCAACATTGCACCAGCCTGCAAACATTTCCGTATGGCCCGGGAAATTTTTCCCCGCCATTTTAATTGCTGTTTTGGATATCGGCGCAGTTATTACGGCATCGGAATACCTATCTTTTAGTAATTGGAATGATGCTTCTATAGAATCAAAAGAAGACATGCCTGAATCAATCGTAGGGGCCCCGGTATTCTGTTTGTAGGTACCTGTATTCAGAATTAAAACCTGCTTCTTATTTCTGCTGCCGGTTTTATCAGAGACAGAATACTCAAATTCCGGCTTAATAATTTTAGCCGCATATTTAAAAATATTTTTAGGGCAGACAAACACAAATTCATCTTTTGACCCTTTGGTTATCTTATTCAAAGTCTTAACAACTATTTCGGGGCCAATCCCGTTTATATCACCGCATGTAAAAACAAAATTGCTCATTTTACTTCTTTAATGTATAATTTCCTGCTCCCAGTAAGTCGGTAAACTCAAAGGCAAGGTTCGAATTTGTATAGATCCATTTTTCAACCATTTTTCCATAACGGTCGGAAGAACGTTCTATTTTATTAGGCATACCGTATTTAATATATATTTTACCCCGGTCGGTTTGCGAGCCATTCTTTTCAGACAATGCAGAATAATTCTTTACCGCATAATCTATTCTTGAATAGTATTCTTCCATAATCGGATTAAATTTTGACTGCGAGGCCGGTTCGTATTTTTTCCAATAATTTTTTAATTCCTTTTCATAATCTTCCCTGCTGAAGCTTAATAGTGAATCTACGACAGAAGGTTTCTCAATATATTTAAGAATTTTTATAGCATCTGCCGGATTTGTAAGTGAAAAAGGTTTATTAAACCATTTTACATCAGTATTAAAAACAAAGGGATTCCTAAAACTGCTGTCTTTTGAAATAACTACTCGTATTGAACCCTCATCAAGAGTTTTACTAAAATTTTTAAGTATGAAATTCTTTGTGGCCCTTATTGTTTTAGTATTCTGTAATAAAATATTCCCATCGCACTCTGTGGGAAGCAGCCCGGCTGTATAATTTTCATTTATACTTTTTCTAAGTACTGTATCGCGGTTATTTATAAGAATAACGTAAATTACATTTAACAAGGTATCTGCAGAAGGAAGGATAAAATTATAACTTCCTCCATCAAAAGGGATACTTTTATTAAAGTTCGCTAATTTATAAAACGAATTGTTCCCGCATTTTACCTGATTTTGCATAATAATGAAAGGAGGCAGAAAATCTTTATTTGCTGCCGTGTCATAATCAATCCAAACATCAGGTAATTTGAATTCTTTGCTGGAGTTCAAATCGGAAATTGCCGGAGACAAATGGTATTTGCCATCCCCTATATTAAAGCTGCATAACCCTTCGTAATAACTGTCATTCGAATTTGTTTCTTCATATTTATAAACAGAGAAGCTTTTTTCATCAACCTGCCTGGTAATATGTTTTGAAGTCGAGTCGGTCACTTCAATATTAATTCTGAATCCGGCTTTGTAAACATCTCCGCCTTTAATAAAAACGAACCTGTTGTATGGGATCCTGTAGACATAGAATGCAGTATTGGCAGTATAAGACGGCAGGACATGCGCCTCAAAAAAACCGGGAGCCATTGGATGCTGCCCGAAAGCAGTGCCATAAAATAAAAGCAGAAAAGCCGCTTTAAGTATAAATTTATTTTTATTTAACATTAAGCCATAATATTGCTATATCTTAATTATAAATATATATCTTATTTCTTATAACCGTCAAATCATAATTGTATATAAAATAATGACCTGCAGCTTACTGTGTAATTTTGATGTTAATCAATCCATAAGATCTTATAGATTAATTAAATAGGGGAAATATTAATCAAGTTTTTTTACTTTAAGTATCAATTAACATAATTTTGAAAGTAGTAAAATTTTAAAATAATATTTTAGCAGTATGAGGTCATACTCATAAGAATGGTTAATATGCGTCAAATATTTCCGATTGAATATTATGCTAATTAATTAAAATCCATTTAGTTTTGTCTTTGAAACTTTAGTTCTTGTTGTCTAAATCTTGACCTCAAAATGTCATTCAGTAATGCTCTGTCATACTCCTGAATATTCTCCATGATAATCTTTTCCGTAAGTTCGCTTCGCGAATATTTTAGTGCTAATCGACCAAAAATTTCATCAAAGAAAGAAACAGAAGCAACCAAAACATTTCCGAAGTCAATTTTAATTTTATCTATAAGAGTCCATTGAAGTTCAATCAAGTCACGAACTTTTTTACCGTCATCTCTTGTGACTATATTTTTCCCACAAACCTTTTTTATATTTATTATATATTCCATATTTAGAAAATATCTTCCTCCGGATTTTCTGAACCAAGGAAGTAAATACCCTCTCCATCTGCTTTGGCAATAATATTTACAATTGTTCCTTCAAATTCAGTATCCAGTTTTTTCTTTCTTACCTGCCTAATTGCTCCGTTTGTATAATCCCAATGAACCCAACCATCTCCAGAAATTATATGTATTTGACCTTCGTTTATTTTTAAGAACCTATGAATATGTGTTAATCCTAATCCAGCAAGTCTATTTTTTCTGCTCGAGACACCTTCCTGTATAGAAAGTTCAATAGCATCTATTGAGTTTTTGAGATGCCTGTATTCGTCTGATGTCGAAAGTGATTTAAGAATTCCTCTTCCAAAATCTGTTAAACATATATTAATAGTACCACGACTTTTGTATGCTTGAGCACAAACGAAACAGCCCATTTGAGTTTGACTATGATCAAATGTATTTGTCATTAATTCGTTTAGACTAAGATGTAAAGACCCTCTTACTCCTTGAGATAAGGTTAAATAATGTTGTAAAACTGTAATAATATTATCTGTATAAAGGGGTTCTACCCCTTTTAAATGTCGTAATTCAACTTGCTTAACAGTAGACTTCATCTCTTTACCAGTGCCATGTCCCCATGCATAGAATCCAATTCTATTTAAATAATCTTCAAGTTTTTTATTTGAAGAACGTAAATATGTTACTACTTTACCTCTTTTAATTGAAAAAAGCATAGCACCAACTAAAAGAGTAATAGCGAAAGGCTCACTAAAGCTACAAGCAGAAAAATCAAAAAGAATATCTTTGTCTACAGATTGAAGTGCTTTTTCACATCTCTGAATAAGACAGTTCGCAATTCGTATTGTTAAAAATGCTGGGAATTTTATTGTTATCATAGAGCCAACACTTTGGATATTAAAATCACAACTTTCAAATTAAGCCCAAATGGATCAAAAGGAAAAGTTTACATTCAAAATAAATCAAGATAATATAGATCTATCAAGATTGACAAACATATAAAAATTAAAACGTGCTAATTTATTTCACTTTTAACCAAAACATAATATCTCAAGTCGATAATTCCATAAATTACTTGAATAACCGAACCTTTGAAATAATAACAAATAATTAATGAATTAACTATTCATATTATTTAAGAATTCCTTGTTGTTTTTTACGCCCCGCATTTTATCAAGCAAGAAATCCATAGCTTCCACCGGATTAAAATCACTAAGAATCTTTCTTAATATCCAAACCTTTGAAAGTTCATCTTCCTTCATAAGCAAATCTTCTCTTCTTGTACCGGATCTGTTAACATCAATAGCCGGGAAGATTCTCCTGTCGCTTAAGTCCCTGTTAAGAACCAATTCCATGTTGCCTGTTCCCTTGAACTCTTCAAAGATAACGTCATCCATTCTGCTGCCTGTATCAATTAAAGCCGTAGCAATGATAGTTAAACTGCCGCCGTCTTCAGTATTACGTGCCGCGCCAAAGAATCTTTTTGGTTTATGTAGAGCGTTTGAATCAACACCACCAGACAGGATTCTGCCGCTGTGAGGCACTACAATGTTATGCGCTCTTGCAAGCCTTGTAATACTATCAAGCAGAATAACAACATCTTCCTTAGCTTCCACAAGCCGTTTTGCTTTTTCAATAACCATATCCGCAACCTGTACGTGTCTTTCAGCAGGTTCATCAAATGTGGAACTGATTACTTCCGCCTTAACGGAACGTTCCATATCTGTAACTTCTTCAGGACGTTCATCTATAAGAAGGATAATCAATTTTATTTCGGGATGATTTCTTGTAATAGAGTTGGCTATTTTTTGAAGAAGAATTGTTTTACCGCTTTTAGGAGGTGATACAATTAAACCTCTTTGTCCCTTGCCAATAGGAGAAAGCAAGTCCATAATCCTCATTGAATATTCACCGGGAGCAGATTCCAGGTTGATTCTTCTTGTCGGGTAAACCGGGACAAGGTTATCGAACAGGGTTCTTTCTCTTATGCCTTCAGGTTCAAGGCCGTTAACAGCTTCAACCCTTAAAAGAGCAAAGAATCTTTCGCCTTCTTTTGGTGGCCTTACCTGGCCGCTTACAAAATCGCCCGTTCTAAGGCTGAATTTTTTAATCTGTGAAGGTGAAACGTATATATCATCCGGTGAAGGAAGATAATTATAATCCGATGAGCGGAGAAATCCGTAACCATCAGGTAAAACCTCCAGTACACCTTTTGAAAAGGTAAGTCCGTCTTTAGCGGTTTGTGCTTCGAGGATTTTAAATATGAGTTCTTGTTTTCGCAAATCACTGTAGCCGGAAATTCCCAGTTCCTTGGCTATAGCATTTAGCTCAACAATTTTTTTTGACTTGAGTTCAGAGATATCCATTGGCATTTTTTATGTCCCAAATTAATTTTGAAATGAAAATTGAATAATTGAAAATATTGTTATTTTTCAACGGTTTTTTTTCCCGTATTTACGTACGCGGTTTTGTTAATTAAATAAAAACATTGCTTAATAATGAAAGGAACAAGAGGTTTAATAGAAAATTACGGCTATTTGAAAATAATGTCAAGCAATTTCGCATTTTTACAAGGCCGTTTTTATCTCACCAACCAGATACATACTTCCTAATACCACTAAACAATTATCTGACGACTGTATTTTAAATTTCTTTACAAACTCTACCGGGTCAGGTTCGGAAATAGTTGTGATACCCAGATCCTTTGCAATATTTTGCAGGTCCTCTATTTTGCTGGAGCGTTCTACATTCACCTGTGTTATATGAATTTCATCAAAGTTTCCGGCCAGGTTAGACAGCATTCCCTTAATTGACTTGTCCTTCATTACCCCGAAAAGCAAAACCCTTTTTGAGTATTTGCCCATCTCTCTTTTAAATTCGGATAAAAAGTTTGCTATTCCCTCTGGATTATGTGCAGAATCAAAAATTATATCAGGCTTTATTGAATAATATTCAAAACGCCCCTGTAAACTTGTGTTCTTGATTACATTTT
>JARLHB010000208.1 GCA_031292465.1 Ignavibacteriaceae bacterium | reverse complement strand
GTGTAGGATCCAATCCTAATTCCGAAGCCATAATACCTGTAAGATAGGCAACTTCTATACTATGCTGAAGATGATTTTGCCCGTAGCTTGAACGATATTTCATCCGGCCAACGTGCTTAATTAATTCCGGATGCATATTATGAAGGCCGAGCTGTAAGATTGTATTCTCGCCTTCCTTAATCATTTCTTCTTCAAGCTCCAACCGGACTTTTTCCACAACTTCTTCAATACGTGCAGGATGAATACGGCCGTCAGTAATTAATCTTTCCAAAGAAAGACGGGCCACTTCCCTTCTGAACTGATCAAATGAAGAAAGGATAACCGCTTCAGGAGTATCGTCAACAATAACATCAACGCCCGTGGCAGCTTCAAAAGACCTGATATTACGGCCTTCTTTGCCAATTATTCTGCCCTTCATTTCATCATTAGTAATTTGTACTACTGAAACGGTAGTTTCAATGGAATGATCTGCCGCTGACCTTTGAATTGCCTGAACAATTATTTTTTGAGCTTCTTTTTTAGCATCAGACTTTGCCTGGTCATGTATTTCTTTTATAATATGGCTTACTTCTGATTTAGCAGTGTTAGTCATATTTTCCATGAGCATATTTTTGGCTTCTTCAGAAGAGAGACCGGAAATTTTTTCCAGCCTGGCATTCTGCTCTATTCCTAACTTCTCAACCTCAGCTAATTTAAGCTCAATAGTTTTTTTCTGTTCAATTAGTTCTCTTTCAATCTGTTTATTATCTTTTTCTTTTTTAATAACCAGATCAAATTTCTTTTCAATATTTTCTTCGCGTGTATTTAATTGTTTTTCTAAATTGCTTATTTTCTGTCGTTTCTGATTAACTTCGCCATCGAACTCCATTTTCTTCTTATACCATTCATCCTTAACCTCGAGTAATTTTTCTCTCTTGATATTATTCGATTCTTTTTGAGCATCGGAAATAATTTGTTTTGCTCTATCCTCGGCAGAAGCAATACTTTTTTTTCCTAATTTAGAATTGAATATCCACCCTAAGTAAAAAAATAACACTACGAGTACAATCACCATCGGTATCAACACTACCACGTCCATTTTTCCTCCAGTGTAGGGATTAATAATAACCGCATCTGTCAGCCACCGTTTAATAAGGAGAAAAACCCTATTAAATCAGTGTGGGAATCTGCCCGAACGTTTTTTGCTTCCTCTGTCCCATTCCGGTTACCCGGAACAGGAACCTGCCGAAACAGGTTAAGGCCTGTAATAGACGCCGAAAGTCAAACTCCCTGTTGTCTATAAGTTAGTTTTTCATTTTATAACGGACTGACAGAGCGGTATTTAACTCTTAAGATGGGTCAGACATGGCGGGTTCATTTAAAAGAAGCTTTATTTTTTTTATTTTATCTGATGCCTGAATAAGAAATTCCCTGTTTTTATTTTTCTCAAGGAATAAATCGTAAGCAATATTTAAGCATGCGATTATGGCTATAGTCTGCGCCGGTTGATCGGGCAGTTCTTCCTTTGTCTCCTCCATAACTTTATTAACATAAATAGCCAGTTCCTTCGCTATTTCTTCATTTTCGACAAGTAAAGAATATTCTTTATCAAATATTTTTATTTTTAGCTTCTTTTTATCCGTCATTTATGTCTATTCCATCTAACAAACAATAAGTTTAAGAACTTAAATGATAATCAATTTTAGATAATAAATGTTGTAATTTAACTTTTAAATTCTCTCTCTCCTTCAAATTTAGTGAATTAAATAAGTTATTGTCACCATCATTTTGCGGAACCTTTGTCTCTGTTTCCAGCATTACAACTTTTTGCTGTAATACAGAATTATCGTCCCTTAACCGTAACAGTTCAACTTCCTGTCTCTCTATATTACCTAATAATTCTTTATTCCTATGAACTAAAATAGATAATTGTGCTTCTATTGCACTTAACTCATTAAGCAGTATTTCATGTTTGGTTAAGTCTGCCATTTAGACACCCCGCAATGCTGCATTAAAGTTTTTTGTTACGGATGCAATTATATGGTTAAATTCTTTTTCCACTTCTTCTTCAGTTAAAGTTCTTTCTTCAGAATAAAATTCCAAACTGAATGCCATACTCTTTTTATCTTTACCTATTGATTCATTTTCGAACAAATCGAACAGTTCAATAGATTTTAACAAATTCGAGCCCGTTTTCCGTATAAACTTAATTACCTGCTCATAAGTTACTGATTTATCGAATATAAAAGCAAGATCTCTGACAGATTTTGGATATTTTATAGGCTCCCGGTATTTTCTGGTTTTTGCCTGAATATCCTTTAATAAACTTATATTTAATTCAAAACAGTAAACTTCCTGCTGTAAGTCAAAATGCTTAAGTATTTGTTTTTTAATCCTGCCGCCGGATCCAATTACTTTGTCGCCATAACTCTTAACAAACGAAAATTCAAATAAACTTTCAGGCTCATCAAATTCATAAGATTCACTTAATACTCCATCAAATGAAAGCCTTTCAAGTAAACTATTTACTATTCCTTTTAAACCGTATATATCAACCTGTTTTTCATTAGAATACCAGGTTTTTTGATCCAGTTTACCTGTAAGGACTAACAAAAGATTTTGCGATTCTGCAAAATCCTCAAAACTTTTGATTTTGTTTTTGCTGGAGATCATATTAAATACATGGCCTAATTCAAAGAGCGATAAATCTTTTTCTCCAACATTAATATTCTTTGCAACTGTTATCAACGCTCCCGGAATAAGGGATGTCCGCAGGTAAGCCATATCAAGACTTTGCGGATTCATAATAGGAATTTTGTTCCCGGTAAGTGATGCAATTTTATCACCCTGCATCGGGTTATTTATCATTTCATAAAATCCAAGTGCACAGGAATGCTGCCTTATCTGGTCTCCCAATTCAGACTCATCAATTTTTTCGCCAAGAGAAATTGATATTTTCGAAATTGTTGGGATATTATCATACCCGTTTATACGAGCCACTTCTTCTATCAGGTCTATTTCTCTTTCAAGATCAGGCCTAAATGTAGGTACTGAAAAGCGGTATTCCTTTTCCGATTGAAAAATTACTTTAAGTCCTAAAAACTTTAGAATCGTAATTATTTTTGCATCAGGTATAGTATAGCCGAGCACGCGTTTAACACGGTTAAATCGTATCGGCACTTCTTTTTCTTTTATTCTCTCAGGATATGCATCCAAAACACCGGAGCATATTTCACCGCCTGCCAGTTCGGCAATTAATTGCACTGCCCTTTCGGCTGCGTATAATGTTCCGTTTGGATCTACGGTCCTTTCAAACCTGTAAGACGCTTCAGTGCTTAATCCGAGGAGCTTGGAAGTTTTCCTAATGCTTGAAGGATTGAAGTATGCGCTTTCAATTAAAATATTTTTAGTGGCATTACTTATTTCAGAATTTTCCCCGCCCATTACTCCTGCTACTGCAACCGGTTTTTCCGCATCGCATATCATTAATGTTCCTTTGGGCAATACTCTTTCTTTTGAATCAAGCGTAACAAACTTAGATTCTATTTCAGTACTCTTAACTACAATTTTATTTCCGCTCAACTGGTCAAGATCAAAAGCATGAAGCGGCTGCCCGACTTCATACATGATGAAATTAGTAATATCCACCACATTATTAATCGGCCTTAAGCCTATCTTTGTTAATTTCTTTTTAAGCCATTCGGGTGATTCTTTTACCGTAATGTTTCTTACAACCTTAGCGGTGTACCGCGGACAGTTTACTTTATCAATTACATCAACAGAAGCAAAATCTTTAATTTTACTTGAAGATTCTTTTAACGTAACAAGGGGTATATCAAGTTCTTTCTCATACAAGGCAGCAATATCCCTTGCAACTCCTATATGCGAAAGCGCATCAGACCGGTTAGGCGTAATTGCAACTTCTAATATTGCATCATTAAGGCCAAGTTCGCTTACAATAGATTTGCCTACCTGCTGTTCTTCACCAAGAATCATAATGCCGGAGTGGTCATCGCTCAGGCCAAGTTCGGATTCAGAACATAACATTCCGAAGGATTCAATGCCGCGAATCTTTGCCTTTGTAATTTTAAAATTTCCATTAGGGATGATAGTTCCAATGGGGGCAAGTATAACTTTTTTACCTGCTTCCACATTAGGAGCGCCACAGACTATCTGCAGGTCTTCGGTGCCGGTATTAACGGTGCATAAGGAGAGCTTATCTGCATTGGGATGCTTCTTTTTGTCTTTTACATAACTTACAACAAAATCTTTATAAGTTTCTGTTTCGTCAACTGCATCTTCAACTTCAAGCCCGGACATAGTAAGCTTGTCAATAATATCTTTAGCAGTAATGCCCTTTAAATCGATATAATCTTTAATCCAATTAAGTGAAACTTTCAATTCTTAGCTCCTGTTCAAAACTGTTTTAAGAACCTGTAGTCGTTTTCAAAAAATACACGGATGTCATCTATCCCGTATTTTAATAAAGCGGTTCTTTCAATACCCATTCCAAAAGCATAGCCGGTGTATTCTTCATGGTCATAACCTACATTATCGAATACATTGGGGTCAACTGTGCCGCAGCCTAAAATTTCAAGCCAGCCGCTATGTTTACAT
>JARLHB010000027.1 GCA_031292465.1 Ignavibacteriaceae bacterium | reverse complement strand
AGCTTTGTGCATGCTTAAAAGGGGGTAATTCCAGTATCTGCAAATTTAGATTAAATAAAATTTAATTTATTTCGATAATTATTATGGTGATATGTATCGGCGAGGGATAGGTTATAAACCGGTGCATATTTGTTACATTCCTTATAAATTATAAAAAGATAAAAATAAATCCAGGGATTTATTATGGGGTTTGCTATAAGAACTTCAAATGAGCACTGGCTTAACAAAGCCATAGAGCTGTATAACAGCCGCGTAAGCATAACTATTGTGGATGATGCAGAATGGGGAATCTGCGACTCAAAGGACGTTAGGGAGATATTATCCGGGTTTACATTAAAACTAAAAGGACTGCTGTTAGTTGAAATGATTATATTTTATTCTCTATCAATTTTATTTGCCGTAGCTCTTGCAATGTCCATTTCACATCATAATACATCATTCCTTGTAATTTTATTATCATCTGCCGGGCTGATTGTGTGCCTTGCAATTCCATGCTGCTATTTGTGGAAAAATAAATCCGGAAAGATTGTTGTGAACGACGACGGGATTGATGTAATATTCTGACTTCCGCAGAATAGTCTCCCTTTAGAAAAGGGAGTATCCCGATGAAATCGGGAGGATCCGTCGAGGCTCGGCCGGCCTCGCCGGGACTGAGGGATTTGCTGTATTGTGCACTAAATGGGCATAACCGGAATTTCATTATTGTGCCAATAGCCGATTCCCCCGGCTTCGCTACCGCTCAGCCACCCCCTTTACTAACGGGGGAATTTGGAAATAATTATAAACTAAAATTTGTTATCATAAGGTAAAGATCATTGCCAATCAGTAGGTCTTTGATTAATCAAAGACCTACCGGTATTTTCCCCTCCTTAATTAGGTGGGGATTACGGGGAGGTAGCGTAGTACGCCAAATATTTAAATAATCCCGGCTTAATTTAGTCCTCATTTTTGCAGATCCTAATTTATTTAGAAAGAATATTTATATTGCAGGCAACTTTTCATCCATAACAGCGTCTGTTTAATAAAGACAATTGCGGGAATTATGCAGAATAGTCCGATTATAGATTTTACACTTAACTACAACAAGTTTAAGAAGCCGCTTTTCAATTATGTATTGAAGATTGTGAAATCCGAAATGTTTGCGGAGGATATTGTTCATAATGTGTTCCTTAAATACTATAATAACCTTGGCAAAATCTTAAATACAGACAGGACGGAAATATGGATATTTACCACCGCGCGTAATGAAATATTCAGCCACTACCGCAAATACAAAAATAAAATAGAAGAAAATTTAGAAAAGTATGAGGATGACATTCACGCTGATAATTTCCTTGAAGACTATGAGCGGCAGGAATTGATTGGCCTGATTGAAGATGAATTGGGAAAAATGGACATTTCCCAAAGTGAAGTTTATTACCTGAAAGAATACTCGGATTTAAGTTATAAAGAAATTGCGGAAATTATGGATATAACAGAGGACTTAGTCCGCAGCCGTATTTATAAAGTAAGGCAGAAGTTAAAAACATTATTAACCAAACTGGACAAGGATTAATATGAATTGCGAAGATATTAAACTGATGATAAGCGAATATCTGGATGATGAACTGCCGAAAGGTAAAGACATCATATTATTTTCACATCTTTCCGGCTGCACGGAATGCAGGGAAGAATTCAAACATCAGAATTTAATTCAGCATACAGTTAGACTAAACCGGCGTGAAGTTTCCGGCAGGCTGGAGCAGAGAATATTTAATTCAATTCAGGAAGAAAAGAAAATACCGGCAAAATGGATTGCCAGGCCGGTCCCGGCTTATGTTAATTATATACTCGGGCTGATTATTGTGATGATAACTTTATTTTCGTTTTTGCAAGTCAGCTCATTAAGGTATGACCTTAACGATATAAGGGCAAGGTACGATACAGCAATTGACAGGATTCAGTACCAGTCCCGGCAAATGGATCTAATAATGAATAATGTACCGGCCGTAAGGATAACAGGGCAGCCGGTTAAAATTATAAATTAAAGGTGGAAATATGAAATTAACAATAATAGTGTTTTTTATATCTTTAATATCATTTCAGGGCTGCAAAAAAGGTGACGATAATAATGCAAAGCAGGCTGTACCGCAAAAGAAGGTGGAGAACTGGGCAAACTTTGATGATGAAGTTGATGTAAAATCTGAAGCGGTTATTGATACGGTTAAGTTCAGAAAAGAGATTGATAAAATACTTCCGCCGGAAAAGATTGTTCAATTGTTCGGTTCGGGCTATCATAACTTTTATCTCGGGTTAACAATTTCAAAGGAAAGCGAAGTACAGTTTACACTTGGAACAAATATCTCTTTCTGGCTTAATCCAAGTGCGGATGTTAAGGATTTGATTTTCAGGGAAGGCGTGGATTATAATTCATTGTTTAAAGAATATAAAGTACACGCTTCAAACACCGCGGTAAAACAGAAAAAAGATGCAGAGAATAATTCGGTCAATCAGACTTATAAAGTGCATGCGCTAAAGAATCAAAGCAAAATAGAAAATAATAATAATTATACAATATTTGAAAACCCTTTTACCGATGTAAATAAAATATTTACGGCTAAACCCGGTATAATGAACGGAAATCCTGTAAGAACAATAAAGTTGTATGAGATTGCCGTATTTGTTAGTGCGGACGGAAGAATCATAAAGCCGTGGTCGGTAAGAGATATTGAATTATCAAAGTACAGGGAGCATTTATACGAACCAAATGTAAACAGGTTTTACTTTATGACTGGCCTGCCTGCCGTATGCCTGGACGGTTTTGAGTCCATGCGTAAACAGATAGTATATCCGCAGGAAGCACTAAGAAACGGGATAACCGGCAGGGTAATAGTTGAACTGTTTGCCGGTGTAAACGGGGAACTTGAAGGATACCAGTTATTAAAAGGTCTTGGCTACGGCTGCGATGAGGCTGTTCTTAATGCAATTAAGAATTCAAAATTTAAAGCCAATCCAACAGGACAAAGAAGCTGCATTATAGTACCGTTTGAATTTGGCCCGCCACAGTCAACGCCGATTGATTTGGCGGTCCAGTTATTTGATTACAATCCCGATACAAGCGTTTATAATAATATAAGAATGCAGATTGTAAACAAAAACCAGATGGATAAGAACATAAATCTGAATTATTTTATTTATGTGTATATAAATAATTACTGTGTGTTTCAGACTTATTGCCCGGTAGTATCGAAAACTTCCTTACAGCAATTTTACTGGTTCAGATGGCGGCCAAACAAGCCCGGCTCATATAATTATGCAATTTATATAGACCCAGAGAACCGGTTAAATGATTCCAACCGGGAGAATAATACGGTTAAGGGAACGCTGGTTGTACACTAAGATATAATAAAATAAATTGTTAAGGTGACAGTTCCCAAAAGGTATTTCTGTTTCGCTTCTACGAAGCTCTATTCTTTTTTTATGTGTTTCTTTCTACTAATGTTTCGCTGCTACGCAGTTCTGAGAAATAGTGCGAAGACTATCCGATTTTTTGTATTCAGCCGCAGAGCGGCGGAACATTAGTAGCATGCATAGAACCCAGATATTACAGGAGTACATCGGAGCGAAACGGAATTTATTTTATTAAAATTATTGGTAGGCATTTGACCTGTCTGCCGATTGATGGGTAATT
>JARLHB010000207.1 GCA_031292465.1 Ignavibacteriaceae bacterium | reverse complement strand
ATGAACTGCGAACGTACAGGCATATTCCCCCGCCTGCCGGAACCAATACCGGAAAACCTTACGGCAACAATGAAAGCAGTAAAAGAAAGCCATGCTGACCTTGGCGTTGTTGTTGACCCGGATGTTGACAGGCTTGTACTTATAACAAACGAAGGGCTGCCTTTCGGTGAGGAGAATACGATTACACAGGCAGTTCAGTTTATACTTTCGAAGAACAAAGGAAATGTGGCAGTTAACCTTTCCACAACCCGTGCGGTTGATGATGTTGCAGCAGAAGAAGGACAGAAAGTATTCCGTTCACCTGTAGGCGAGGCAAATGTGGTTAAGAAGATGAAAGAAGTAAGTGCGGTAATCGGCGGAGAAGGAAGCGGCGGAGTAATTTATCCTGCACTGCATTACGGACGGGATGCCTTAGTAGGAATAGCGATAACATTACAGCATTTACTGGAGTTCGGCGGAACACTGGCAGAAATGAAAGCTGCCCTGCCCGCTTATTTTATTTCCAAGAAAAGGATTGACCTTGTTAATGTTAATCCTGATGATGTAATTAAGATATTAATAAACAAATACAACAAAGAAAACATAAACACCGAAGACGGTCTGCGAATTGATTTCCAGGATCACTGGGTACATTTCAGAAAATCCAATACAGAACCTATAATAAGAATTATTACGGAAGCAAAATCAAAGTCTTTGGCTGAAGAATTATCTGCTAAATATTATGAAGAAATAAAAAAATTATTCTAAGTCTGATTTTAAATTTTATTATGATTTAAAGAGCTGTGAGGCTAGAACTTCACAGCTACTTTTTATTCGTTCAAAAAAGAAATCTTTCTCTTCTTTCAATAGAATTTATTCGGTTTCTTTACTTATTACATTCAGCACCAAACAAAAGAACATAAACTATGCTGCATTGAAAACCGGTGGGTGAAAAAGCCGGTTAGATTGTTTGAAATCATTATTTAACTCTTATTCCTTTTGATACTGTCGAGTCCCATGAGATGAACATTTCGTATTCATTTTCTTTGGAAGTATCAAACCAAATACTCATTTCATTTGTAAAACTCAACTTTAATTTTCTCTGTTCATTTTCACACAATTGATTTGTACTATTATCACTTGGATCAAATAAGAAGAAATGTCCATTTTCAAAAAAGAAAGAAATTATAAAATTCTTCTGATCCATTTTTGCAGCTAATGGTGAATTACTAAAGTCATATTCACCAACAAATTTTTTATAATATGTAGTATCATTAATATTGCATACTTTTGGCCCTACGGGTGTTTCACCGGATTTTACTTTCAACAAATCCTTCAGGATGTCAAATACCGGAGTATCACCGTCATTTGATAAAATTATTATTATATCCCGGTTCTTGGCATCAATTAGCAATGCATTCTTATTGCCTTCTGCACTTCCTGCTGCCAAATAATAACTTTTATCACCATTTAACAGAATTTCAAATCCATATCCACTATACTGATTTTTTTCAATCCCTATATGAGAGTTAAATATGGAATCTCTCCAAGCGCTACTAAATAACTTATTATATCGTAATCCTTGTACGAATTTTACCAAATCATCTGCAGTACTATACATTCCTCCGGGAGGATAGATTCCAAGCTGTCTGGATCTTTCCCCGATAGATATACCGTTTCTTCCCAGATAATATCCGGTAGATAAATTTTTAATTACTTTTTCACCGTTTGTAAATCCAGTGTTATCCATTTTAAGAGGCTCGAGTATTTCGTTTTTTATATATTTACTATACTCCACTCCGGTAACCACTTCAATAATTCTTCCAAGGACGATATAACCAGCATTTGAATATCCGTACTTTTCACCTGAATTAAACAATAGTTTTAAAGTTTTTATCCGCTCCATAAAATCTTTTAAAGTAAGATTATCACAATGATTAAATTCAACTTCTCTTGGTAGTCCTGATGTATGACATAGAAGTTGACTAACGGTTATCGTTATCCCTAATTCACCTAATTCATTACCAACGTACTTTGATACCGGAGATGACAAATTGATTTTACCTTCCGAAGCAAGTTTAATTACAGCAGCAACTACTATTTCCTTTGAAATAGAAGCAAGATTAAACCTTGTTGAAATTGTATTTTCTACATCGAAAGTCTTATTTGAGTATCCAAATGCCTTCCTGTAAATAAGACTATCGTTTTGAGTTAATAATACTACGCCGGAAAAACTCGTTCCTTTTTCATAAGTATTAATTAACTCTGTAATTTTATTATTATTTAATTGTTGCGGATAAATTATTTGACAAAATAATACAAATGGAATTAATAGATAAAGTCTGACAAATGTTCCCATAATATCCTTTATTCAAATTTTTATTTATAAGCGTCACTGAAAGGCAAAATATTATTTAATCAACAATAAATAATTTTGCACCGGCTACGGTTGATGAACGGTGCTGGTTTAACTCATCAGCAACCTGGTAGCTCATTCCGGGTTTTAAAGTAAATGATCTTCCGTCGCTTAGTTCAGTTTTTAGTTCACCTTCCAGAACAAGAAGAACATGCCCGCGGCTGCACCAATGGTCAGCAACGTAGCCGGGAGTATATTCAACCATCCTGACTCTAATATTTCCCATTTCAAAAGTACGCCAAATGGCTTTTCCTGATGTTCCGGGATGTTCGGTTAATGTAATTTTATCCCAGTCAATAGTATTAAAGGGTACGTCCTGAATTTTCAAATTACTTTCTGAAATATTATTACTAATTAAAAAAACAATTCTATCTAAAATATATTTATATTTTATTACTTGCTAAAATATTCCACCTTCGTTTTTATCTCTGCCATCATCCACTTTCCTTTCGTTCTGCATCTTAAAATCATTAAAATTATACCTTATGGAAAGTGCAACGTTCGGGGAATATTTATATTGGTTATTACTGTATGAATAAAAATCAGATGTCATTGTTTCGGATTGAGTATGAGAAGCATTTAATATATCGCCGATATTGAACCCGATTTGTAATTTACGGTTCAATAGATCTTTATTTAAATAAATTCCAAGATAAGTGGTAGAATAAGTAATAAACCTGCTGTCTTTTATTTTCGGCGTATATGTAATATACATTGAAGCGGTTATATCATACCACAGCTTACAATTTACGTTGCTGGTTATTCTATAAACGTTCCTGTTAATAATATAATTATCATTTAAATATCCGGCTTCTTCAGTTAAATGATAATAACTAAGTGAAATATTCACCATCGTTAACCAGGCGGGCAATTTAATAAAAGATGACGGATCATTCATTATGGGGTAGTTAAGTTCCGTTCCATATGTTTTAGACGATTTTGAATTTATATATGTATTTACGCTTACACTGTCCTGTTCAATTGTGGAAAAGTATGTTGCCTTTCCTTTTGTGTCGGAGAAATAAAACTTTAAATAAGAGCTTAGGGCAAGTTCGTAAATATTAGTATAAGTCGGGCCTATTTGGGAATTACCCCTGAATATATTATTGGGGCCGTAAACAATAACAAACGGGTTTATCTGGTCCATCTGCGGACGTGAAATTCTTCTCGCCGCATTAAACGATATCTGATATCTGTCTGTTATTTTATATGATATTGATAAAGAAGGAAAAAGGCTTAAATAATCATTATCGAAAATTTGGTTAGTCATTTCCTGATTACCTTCAGCTAAAGTCTGTTCAAGCCTTAGCCCGGCTTTTGCATCAAAGATGTATACTTTATTTGAATAAGTTAAATAAGAAGAATGAATTATTTCCCTGTATTTAAATATATTGCTCAACCCCAGGCTGTCATTCCAGGCCCCCAGCAGATAGCTGTAATTGTTATTCCGGTAATCATTCTGCCTGTTACGGTAGGTAAGCCAGTACCCGGCTTCAAATTTTCCTGAGTTTTCGGTAGGATTAACATAGTCTAATTTAAATATTATAGTCTTATTAACATCGTTGCGGTTATTATTCTGGAGCGTTGGGTACAAAGCCATATAATTATAGTCGGTATTCATATCCGAATTATTTGTATTATCCTGTTTCATAAAATAAATATCTGAAGTTAGCTCGCATCCCTTGTTGTTTATCTTATTCCGGTAATAAGCTGAATAGTTTACAAATTTATTATTGTAGTCACCATTATTTTTCTGAACATAATTATAAACATCAAAATAGCTGCTGTTAAAGTTGTCTGCAAAAGCAGTGTTTTCATTATTGTAATCCATTTTATAATAACTTCCGCTTACGGATATTGTGTTTACAGTATCCAGGTCATAATCCATGCTTATTCTTACACCTTTCATGTTACCGTGGGTGTAAGATTCCCCGTTGTTACTAATTTGATACAAAGAATTACTGTTATAATTTATCCTGTCTGAATTGTTAGTGACTTTCATTTCACCCAGATAGCCAAGGAAAGCAGAACTAAGATTAAAACTGCTCTTTTTATAATTAAACATTGCACTGCCGAAGCCCATGTGCTGCGTCGAGCCGTACATATTTACAGAACCGTTGTAGTTGTCGGAAGCATTTTTCTTAGTTATAATATTTATTATTCCGCCTTCGCCTTCGGGGTCATCCTTTGCCGAAGGGACTGTACTGATTTCAACTTTATCAACATAAGAAGCAGGCATCTGGCTAAGCAGTTCATCGGCAGCCATTGTAAGCGGTTTACCGTCAATCTTTATATTCACAGCATTGCTTCCTCTTATGCTTATCTTTTTAGTTGAAGGGTCCACATCAACAAGCCCGGTATTCTTCAGAGCGTCGGAAACCGAAGAATTATTGCCGGGTACTTTATCTATATTTATTATTACTGCCTCGGGAGTAAATTCCAGCATCTGTTTTTGAGCTTTTACTTCAATACCCTGAAGTATTACCGGGGAAGGACTAAGTAATATTTGTCCAAGTTCTATATTGCTTTTTATTTTTAAGCTGTCTATAAATTTGGTTTGATAGCCTATCATCGAAAGCTTTAACGAAATATTTTTTACGTTAACATTTTTAAATACGAACTTCCCGTTTTGGTCTGTAGCAATGCCTGTGTATACTTTCCCGTCCCCTCCGGTTAGAATAAGTACATTTACGCCCGGTAACTTTTCTTTAGATACGGAATCTGCTACTGTACCGGAAATCAATTTTATTTGTCCGAAGGATATATTAAACGACAATACTAATAAAAAGAATAAAAAAAGAGAAGGATTATCTCTATAACTCATATTGGGCCCCGCTTTTGAATTTTTCTTATTGATTATTTACCATAAATAGTTTTCAGTTACAGGGATAAAAATAAATGATGAAGTATAAAGGCATATTAATTAACTATTTCTCCTATTGGAAAGGAAGAAATATTATTTCCCTCTAGCAAACAGCCCTGTTTTTATTTAGAAAATAAACCTTTCCTAATTACATGTTAATAATATTGAATAATATTTTAATTATCAACATATATATATGGTAGAAATATATTTGGGACGTTTAATAAACGTTATCAAGTTGGCAGATTTTCAAGTTACAAGTTTTTTAGGTGTTTTAATACAGCCTGTTCCGTTTTTGTATATAACTGAATAGAGCCTTATCAAACGGAGTGGACGTTTCTATAAGGTTGTATTCAATATTGGAATTTAGGCATTCAGCTTTTATTTTATTTATAAATTCCGCCATAGCCTGTATATATGCTTTCTGAATCTGGTACGGCTGGGTTGTCATTTCATCATCAGTTTCAAGGTCTTTGAATATTGCATCATTGCCGAAGGCAAAATTTCTTTCAAGCGGATCTAAAATCTGGAAAACTATCACTTCATTCTTCTGATACCTGAAATGTTTTAACGCAGACAAGATAGAATTTACATCGTCAAAAAAATCAGAGACAATTATTACTAATCCCCTTCTTTTAATTTTTTCTGCAATTGAATTTAGGCATGAAGCAGTATTCGTCTTATCGGATGCTGATGTTTCGGCAAGCTGCTTTAATAATTCCTGCAGGTAAGCTCTGCTTGTTTTGGGAGGGAAATATTTATTTATTTTATCCGAATAAAGAGTAAGGCCTACAGCATCCTGCTGCTTTACCATTAAGTAGCTTAATGCGGCAACAAGCGTGGAAGCATATTCAAGTTTAGATACATTTCCCTCAGAAGCATAACTCATGGAACGGCTTGTATCCATCAGTATATAGCTTTTCAGGTTGGTTTCTTCCTCATACTGCTTAATGTAAAATTTTTCCGTTTTGCCGTAAGCTTTCCAGTCAATATCCTTTATTGCATCCCCCTGCTGATACGAACGGTGCTCGGTAAACTCCACACTAAAGCCATGGTATGGGCTTTTGTGCAGGCCGACCATAAATCCTTCAACCACAAGCCTTGCTCTTAACTCTAAAGAATTTAGCTTAGAGATAATTGAAGGATTTAGATATTTCCTATAATCATTGTTTAGTTGCGGCATTTTTCTTTTGATCTTGATTTCTTTGAATTACCTCTTCGGGTGTAAGCCCCATATTATTTAGCTCCTCCTTTGCCGAATTAGTTAATTCATTATTCGGGAATTTCTGCAGGAACAGATTTAAAGTTGCTTTCGCCTGCTGGTATTTCTTCAAATCATTACCCTGAATAAATCCCGCCATAAACAACGCTTTAGGCGCAAGCTTATCATCCGGATATTTATCATATAAGCTCTTAAACCTGTTGGCAGCTTTTTCCAGGGACTGTGTACCTGTTAAATTCTCTTCTGCAACCTGTTTATTTTGATAAAGTGTCGCAGTCTGGAATAAAGCGTAAGGCGCTTTAGGGCTGTTTGGATAATCATTTACAAGATTATCGTATGCCTTTATAGCAGCCGGTACATTATTGTTGCTTATATTCTTAGCTGCTTCATTCATATAATAATTTTCCGTCTTTCTGGTGCAGCCGGTTATAAGAACTATAAAAAATGCCAGAACGTATAACAATATTTTCTTCATAACACTCTTTGTATTTTTTAAAAAGTAAACAAACTTATTAAATTAGAATTGAAGTATCAATTGACAAGATTATACTACTTGAAAATATGTAAAATACTTTTATATTTATTAACAAAGTATTATACTTTTAGTGCTTTTTGTAGTAGTTCCTTCTATACTATAAATACAAACAATTGTATTTATTTGTTCTTTCATTAATACTGTGGCGGTACAGTTTTCCTTACTTATTCAAAAATATTCAGACTCCTAATATTAATCGTTTTGTTGAATTTATTTACAGTTACTTATCTAAACAATTAGGCTTAAATAAATGAGCTAATTACGAAATAATGATGAAAACTGACAATTTCTTCAAAGCGAGAAGGATCGCCGGTGTTTCTCATGTATGATAATTAAACATTGTTCTATTGCTGAATTTACTTACAATTCTTTGGTTTGCTTTTTGCTTGTAATATTGCACGAATAAGAACTATCTATAAGAACAAATATTTCGGGGTGAAGATGAAAATAAAATTAGTTACCATTTTGTCTGTAATGATTTTGGCAGCAACAGTTACTTTCAGCCAGAATTATTACCTTGGCGTTGGCGACGGAACCGGCGCTCAGGGTTATTCATGTTCGTCATGCCATAAAACCGGGAACATTGGCCAGCCTGTATTTGATACCTGGAAACTCACCAAACATGCTCAAGCCTACGATTCATTAAAAAGCATGTTAAGTTATAGTTGTTTACCATGCCATACTACTGGTTTTGATACAAACACACTTAATTATGGCGCTGATGAATATGTTGTAAATGATACGTCCAAGTTAAAATACACCATTACCGATGCGGCAAATTTTAACAACGTCAAGAACATTCAGTGCGAAACCTGCCACGGAGCTATGGGAACAAAAGACAGAGCAATTGGCAATGACCACTGGGGTTTTGGAACGACAAATAAACCTAATTATGCAGCAAGCTTATGCGGCGGATGTCATTCAGGCCATTCACCATATTTAGAGCAGTGGTCGGTTTCTAAACATGCTATGTCTACCTCAGGCGCCTGCGCTATTACTCCGAATATTAAAACCTGTACCAAATGCCATGTTGCTCAAAACTTTGTAGCCTATGCAAAAAATCCTTCTACTTATAAAGATACTATTTTGGTTACCGGAGCTGATGTTCAGCCGCTAACCTGCGTTGCATGCCACGATCCGCATGACGCTAAGTACCCGGGCCAGCTAAGGTTTGATATTTCGAATACAACAGTTGTATGCGATAAATGCCATTATGCTGATATTGATTCAGTTAATATAAATACCACCCCGCATGAAACAACAGGCCCGTGCTTAACCGGCGATCCTTTATTCGGATTCAGATATGCAGGACAGTCATACATTAATTCTGCACATACTTATGCTGCATCGGAACGATGCGTTAACTGCCACGTTAATATGACGGCCAATGCAGACGGCGGTGTAAATACCGGCCATACATTTGAACCGAGAGTTCAGGCTTGCGCAGGCTGCCATAGCGATTATTACACATCTGTAGATACTTCAAATCATGAAAAAATGTTTGATTACAGAGGCGTTCAAACCACTACAGACAGTTTGATAAATGCTTTGCAGACTGTTCTTAATAATGCTTCACATACAGATTCCTCGACTACATTATTTAAAGAAGCTAACTATAATTTAGCAGCTATAAATGGTGAAGGAAGCCATGGTATTCACAATACAAGATTAGTTCAAAAATTATTAAAAGATGCAATTGCAAGTTTATCTGCAACAGGTGTTGAAGATAAAACTCCGTTGCCGACTAAATTTGAATTGAGCCAGAATTATCCTAATCCTTTTAACCCGACTACAACAATCAGGTTCTCTTTAGCGCAATCTGGAAATGTTAAAGTAACTGTGTATGATGTAACCGGTAAATTGGTTCAGACCATTGTAAATTCTTACTATGCGCGCGGCTCATACAATGTAAATTGGAATGCAGGTTCTTATGCATCAGGCGTGTACTTCTACAGAATTGAAGCAGGCAGCTTTAATATGGTTAAAAAGATGGTTCTGCTTAAGTAATTTGGGTTTTATATAAGGCTCACTTATAAAGCGAGCCTTATGTAATATTGGAAATAAACTAACTACTACCAGGAGGAAAAATGTTCAATAAAATAATTATGTCAATTCTATTTATGGCAACTCCATTAATCTGGGCTGCGGGTGACTCCACAAAAGCCGACATGGGAAAGCATGGTTTTGTAGGCGCTGACGTTTGCGGAATGTGTCATAAAAGCGAAAAGCAAGGGAAACAATTAGATATATGGAAAGCAAGCATGCACGCGCAGGCTTATAAAACTCTGGAATCCGATGAAGCTAATAAGATTGCTAAAGATAAAGGTTTTACAACCCCGGCAGCTAAAACAGAAGCCTGCTTAAAATGCCATACAAGCGGTTCCAACGTTGATGCATCTTTAATCGGCCCTAAATATAAAGTTGAAGACGGCGTTCAATGCGAAACATGCCACGGTGCCGGCGCTGATTATAAGAACATGAAAGTTATGAAGGATAAAACTCTGGCAGCTCAAAACGGCCTGCAAATGCACGATGATTTAAAAACATTCTGCGTAACATGCCATAACTCAGACAGCCCTACTTACAAGGGAGCTCCTGATGTTACTGCCATGTGGGATAAAATTAAACACCCGATTCCTGCAGAAGCTAAATAATTTAAGATTATAAAATTGAGGTGAAACTTCGGTTTATCCTGTTATTTATAGCAGTCTTAACGAAGTTTCACTTCGTTAAGACTTTGAGTTACTAATAAAAATCCGGGATTTCTTATAGAATAAAAGAATCAACAAAGATGAAAAAACTTTTACTTCTCATTTGCTGCTTAATATCAATATCGGTCTTTCCCCAGGGATTTAATATTAATGGGAGATTTTCTTCTTCAGTATATTCATTCGAAAGATTTGATACTACCTCTGCTTCCAGCAATTATTTAACATCTTTCCAGATGTTAAATCTGAATTTTAATAAAGATAATGTCTCGCTTCGTTCTTACATGAATCTTGAAAGCGATTTGGCTAACAAGCTTAACGGCGACCCGCAGATGAGGTTCTACAATTTATTCCTGGAAGTAAGGAGCCTTTTTGATATTGCAACTGTTAAATTAGGGAGGCAGCCAATATTTAACAGCGCTGCCGGTGGCATTTTTGACGGTTTGAACCTGGATATGAAAAAAGGAGATTATAAGTTTAACGCCTATTACGGCGGTAATGTTCCGGCATACCAGAAGCTTGAATTTACTAATGATCTAAAAGAAGATTTTATTCTCGGCGGCAAGTTCTCAACTGCTGCGCTAAAAGATTTTCAGGTCTCACTTAGCTATATAGATAAAAACTTTAAGCCGGAGTCTTATTGGGCTACACGCCTGGATGCCCAGCTAAACCCGATAAAAGTATTAATTGAAAACAATTCTACTCAGTATCAATTTGCTTCGGCGGAAGTTGCTTATGATTTGAAGGATAAACTCTCGGTTACTACACATTATGATTATGATTTGAACTTTGACAAGACTTCTAAAGTAGAACTTGATGGCAACTATTCCCCGCTGGACAAATTGAAATTAGATTTCTATTATAACTACCGTTCCCCTCTTATAAGATATAACTCCATCTTTTCTGTCTTTGATTATGGAAATACTCAGGAAGTTGAAGCGGGAGCAGACTATATAATTGACAAGACCTTTACACTTACCGGCAGGTACGGTAATGTTATGTACAAGGATGATAATTCAGGCAGAGTTACTGTTGGATTAAGCTCTAACTACGGCAGCCTAACTTACAGGAAAACATTCGGCTATGCCGGCGAGCTTGATGCTCTTTCTCTATATGGAGCATATACTATTTTCGAGGGTGTTTTAACCCCGTCTCTTGGAGTATCTTATACCAATTATAAGCTTTCCCCGGATCCAGGACAGCCTACTTACGACCTTACCTCGGTGCTGGCAGGCGTAAATGTAAGGCCGTTCAATACCCTGTCGTTCGATCTTCAGGGACAGTATATGGATAATAAGATTTATAGAAATGATTACAGGTTTTTCTTCAAGATCAATTACTGGTTTAATACTAATTTTTAACTGATGTAATATGAAACTAAAATATACTTTATTCTATCTTCTGATACCCCTGACAGGTATACTTTTGTTTGTTGCTTCTACTGCAAATAGTTCCGGCAGCGGAATGCAGGGAAATAAAAGCATAATTAAATTTTCCCACAAATTACATAAAGATGCTACAGACTGCGAATCATGCCATGCTGCTGTTAAAACCAGTAAATCATTAAGCGACAGGCTGCTGCCGAACCATGATAACTGCAAGGACTGCCATGATGTTAATGATGAAAAGACCTGTAAAACATGCCATTTTGATAATGTAAATGAGCCTTTAATACAAAACAAATCAGAATTGATATTTAACCATAGTTCGCATATAAATCAGCAGAAATTAAAATGCGAAACCTGCCATAAAGGCGTGAACGATGTTGAGTATGCAGAAGATGCTCCGCAGGCACTTCCGTCAATGGAAACCTGCTATACATGCCATAATAACGGCACAGCCACAAGCGGTAAATCTTCCGGCGATACAACAAAAGTAAAGATAACTGCTTCTAATGCGTGCGAAACCTGCCATATTTCAACAGCTGATTTGAAACCGCAGTCGCATAAGAGTTCGTCATTTATCAAATCTCATAAATTTGCCGCCAGGGAGTTTAATGCAAACTGTATAATGTGCCATGATAATGCATCATGCCAGGAATGCCATACTTCCACAACTATGATTACGGGACAGAATACATCTAAAGATTTTTACAGGCCGTACACGCCAAGCAATTCCGGCACAGGAGCACAGCAGCAGCAAATAAACCGCGTTCATAATTTAAATTATGTTTATACACATGGAATTGATGCAAAAGGCAAAACATCGGAATGCCAGTCATGCCATGAGACAGAATCATTCTGCGTAAGCTGCCATCAGGGAAAAGAAGGCGATTACTCCATGGGCGGTGTTGCCCCCTATTCACATTTGAGAACGACATTTATGGTTTTGGGTGTTGGCTCCGGCGGCGGAGACCATGCAACACTTGCAAGGCGCGATATAGAAAGCTGCGCTTCATGCCATGATGTTCAGGGCGGCGATCCTATTTGTATATCATGCCATACTGATCCTGACGGCATAAAAGGCACTAACCCCAAAACTCATCCTTCTAATTATATGAGGGATACACACGGCGATTGGCATGACAGCCAGGGCTCTGTTTGTTTCAACTGCCATACGGGCTTCTCCCCTTCTTCACAGCCGGGTGTGGGATTTTGCGGTTACTGTCATGGGCATAAATAACTTATGGAATTAAAGATGAAATACTATTTACTAAATATACTTTTTGCCGTTTCATTAGCATCCTTAATAATAAGCTGCAGCGATTTGAAGACAAACCTGCCTGTCGAGCCTAAGTTATCAGCTCATAAAACCGGGTTTTCTGATCCTGCTTCTGCAAATTTTCACGGCACTTATATTAAAGAGAATAACTGGGACATTAAGCAGTGCCAAAGCTGCCACGGCGCAGACTATAGCGGCGGAACTACAAGTACAAGCTGTAATTCATGCCATACTGCTCCCGGAGGGCCGGCTGCATGCAATACATGCCATGGTGATTTTAATAATCCCACAAAAATAGCTCCGCCGCGTACAGTAAACGGAGATACAGCCACAACTGTTATGGGCGTTGGCGTTCATACAAGCCATTTATATTCTAATTCACTCGGTACTGTGCCATGCGCAAGCTGCCATAATGTACCCCAGACGGTTTTTTCAGCAGGACACTTTGTTTCGCCCGCCCCGGTTGTATTGAAGGGACTGGCTTCAGCAAATATTGCTTCAAATGCTACGTTTAATTCATCAGACGGCTCATGTGCAAATACATACTGCCACGGTAATTTTTCTTATTCTAAAAAGAACGCTGCTGCCGAAGATGATTTTGCTT
>JARLHB010000206.1 GCA_031292465.1 Ignavibacteriaceae bacterium | reverse complement strand
TTTTAATTACAATATAAGCATCTAATACGATCATAATTAAAAGCATTACTAAAAATCCGAATACGTCTGATATGGTTTTTATGCCTAATTTTAGTACTTCGAGCATCAACAATAACAAGGGCAATAATAAAATAGCGAATAATACACCGTCTACCTTTATTGGGTATTTTAATTCTAGGATGAAATCTTCACCTTTTATTTCATCAATTAAAATATCGTGGTTTTCAAATTCCTGTTTTACGTTTTTAACTTTACGGTTATTACCGGATATTACAAATATTTCCAAAATTGATTTAAGTACTTTTATATTTGGTGTAACACAATATCCTGTTGTCCATTTTTTTCCTTCATATTTAATTTTATATTCAACTTCAATAATCGCATTAAATGATTCAGCAATTTCATGAAGGTCACCCCAGGCTTCCGAATTTGGTATAATTACTTCAAAAGAAAATGTAGATAAATTTGATGGAGTCACTACCTTAATAGCTTGATATACAAGTATTTCATCATCTCTAATAAATGTTTTGCCAATTGGTGTACCAATTTCAACAATATCGTTAAATCGATAACCAGTATTAGGACTGGGAATGCGTTCAAGTAAAGCTTTCCCATCTTTTATTTTACCATATACCTTATCTTCGCCAAGATCAATACACGCAATCCATTCATCAGGCTTTGAGAATGTTTTATTTATATATTTATTCAAATTAAATCATCTAAATTTGAGAGAAATATTAATTAAAGCAAAGAATTGTTGTAAAACTCTTAACGCTTTGCTCTATGCCCTGCTCCGCTCTTTGTGGTAAGCGCTAAATGGAATCCTGCTCGGTTTCTACATTGTATACCTGTTTTACCGTTTTCACTCCCCTGCGGACTGCCGTATTAAATACCCTGTTTGCCCTGTCCTGGTTGTCTTCATCATCAAGCGCAAGCCGGTCCCAGAATTCCTCTTTATAGAACTTTTCTGTCAGTCCTTTTACCGTGTCTATTTCGGCCAGCTTTCTATCCAGCGCATAAATAATTTTTTTAGAACATTTTTTTTTGCTTTTTATGCCTAGGTCTGCTTTTATGCTGTCAACAATTTTCCAGCCTTCCCATTTGGGATGGTGACGCCTGGATATACCACTATAATATTCGCCGTGCGACTTTGATCCTTTCGCGTAGCCGCCTTCTTTTTTCAAAGTAATCTCTAATGCTGTTTTGAAATCAGCGGCCTTAAATTGAGGCGATATGACTAACAAAGCTATTAATATGAGAAAAATTCTTAACATGGAAATTTATTTTTTACTTTAAAATACCAAACCTTCGAGGTCTCTGAAGACCTCGAAGGTTTGGTATTATTAAATTCTATTAATCGCTCTATCCGCAATATCTTTTCTGAAATAGATACCGCCAAAATAGATATTAGTTAAAGCGGCGTAAGCTTTTTGTTTTGCAAGCTTTAAGTCTGTTTCTTTGGTAATTGCTGTAACACCAAGTACGCGGCCGCCGTTTGTAACGACTTTACCTTCGGATTCTTTTGTGCCTGCCTGGAATACAACCACATCATCTGCAATACTATCAAGCCCGGTAATCTCAAATCCCTTTTCAAATGCTCCCGGATAGCCTTTGGATGCCGCTACAACGCACACAGCAGAGCCGTTGGAATATGTAACTGCGTTTTTATCAAGAGCTCCGGTAGAAGCAGAATACAAAAGCTGGAGGAAATCGCCTTCAAGTATAGGAAGTACTGCCTGTGTTTCCGGATCGCCGAAACGGCAGTTAAACTCTACTACTTTGGGACCTTCGGGGGTAATCATAAGTCCGCAGTACAAACAGCCGACAAACTTACACCCTTCCTTTTCCATGCCTTTAATAGCCGGGGCAATAATTTTTTCCTCAACAAAAGACAGGATTTCTTTTGTTACCACAGGTGCAGGCGAATACGCGCCCATACCGCCGGTATTTTTACCGGTATCATTATCCCCTATCCTTTTATGGTCCTGCGCAGAAGGCAGGCAGATAAAATCCTTGCCGTCTGTTATTGCAAATATGGAAGCCTCTTCCCCGTACATAAACTCTTCAATAATCAGCTTATCGCCGGAAGCGCCGAATACTTTATCAATAAAAATTTCTTTAATTGCATTTTCTGCATCAGCAACGGAATTGCATATTAAAACTCCCTTACCCGCAGCAAGCCCGTCGGCTTTTATAACCAGCGGATACTTTTGCGTCTTAATATATTCAAATGCTTTTTCCTGCTCGGCCGAGTTAAATTCAACATACCCGGAAGTCGGAATATTATACTTTACCATCAGGTTTTTAGCAAATGACTTTTGCGCTTCAATATCTGCCGCTTTTTTGCTTGGCCCGAAAACTTTTATTCCGTTCTCTCTTAGGAAATCGGACATACCGTCAACCAAAGGCTGCTCAGGGCCGATTACTACCAACTCAATCTTCTTATCAAAGCAGAATTTTGTAATAGCGTTATAATCCTTCAGGTTCATGTCCACGCTTATTCCAAGGCTTCTCATGCCCGGATTACCCGAAAGAAGATATAAATCCTCAAGAGTTTTACTTTGGTGAATCTTATATGCAAGAGCGTGCTCTCTTCCGCCGGAGCCTACGAGCAGGACGTTCATATTACTTCTTCCTTAACTAAAAATTGAAATTGTTTGGTAAGCTGTTCTGTCAGGAAGTCCCTTCTATGCTTTTCCACATACTCTTCATCCGGGACCGGCAATTTATTATTTAAATGAAGCTGATAAGCTTCAAGTATTGCATTCTTAATCGCATGGATATCATCCGGTTCCGTTATGAATGAAGCTTTGTAATCTTCAACTGCTGTTTTTAAAGCGCCTTCCGGCAGACATGCAATGATGGGTTTCCTTGTTCCAAAATATTCATATAATTTACCCGCGGAGTGCGTATCTGCATTTCTTGTTTTACCTACCATAAGCCAAAGCACATCGCTTGAAATAATTTTTACAAGAGCTTCTTTATGGTCCAGGTAGCCGAACTCTTTTACAAATTCCTGCAGCCCCAGTTTTCTAATTATTTTTCTATTCTCATTACGTAAAAAGCCGACAAACTGCAGCTCAATATTGAATGCTACGTCTGGCCTTTCGGTAGTAAGCTCTTTAAATGCTTTGAAAAAGTATTTTGGTGTGATAAACTCATAAAAAATTCCGGAATAGGTAATCCTCATTTTATTATTTTCTCTTTTTTCCGGTAAAAGATTTTTAAAATCCTCCGGGTCAAAGCCGTGAGAAATAATAAATATATCTTCAAAAGATAAAAACTTATACCAGTTAATTATCTTCTCTTTCATCTTCCTGTTGGTTACAATAACCATATCGGCAGCTTTTAAGGCTGCATATTCCATACGCTTGTTTAAATACTTATGGATAGGAGTTGGATAAAACGCAAACTGGTTTCCGAACCAAAGGTCACGGTAATCAATTACCAGCGGCAGGTTAAATTCTTTTTTTAATTTTACTGCCATACTAATTGCAGAGAACGGGGGCGCACTAACAAAAATAAGGTCAAATTTTTCATTACTAAGAAGTTCACGGGCTGATTTAATTGCTTCCTTTGCCCATCCTTTTTTATTATCCGGGATAAATATAGTCTGGCTGACACGGCTTAATACTTTCCTGATAAATTCAGGCGGCATTTTTACCGTACCCTTGCTTGAAAGCCTGGAATTTATATCTCTGCCCTTTGTTCTGACTATCCTGATATTTGCCGCTTCGGCTTCTGCCATTAACGAATTATCATGAGCATAATAACCTGTTTCCGATGCCGTAAGTACGGTAGGATCCCAATTAAAATCTTTCATATATTTAACAAACTTTAACGTCCTCTGAACTCCGCTGAGTCCCATCGGAGGGAAATAGTAAGCAATAACCAGAACTTTGTACATCTAAATACCTTATTCCCGAATTAATTACAAAAAATAAAATCCCCTGCTCAATAAATTTACAAAATTTACATATGATAATTAGGCGCTTCTTTGGTAATTATAACATCATGAGGATGACTTTCTTTTAACCCGGAAGCTGTTATCTTGATAAATTTTGTCTTGGATTTTAGTTCCTTAATATTTCTTGCGCCGCAGTATCCCATTGAAGACCTTAGGCCGCCAATTAATTGATACACAGTATCCGAAAGAGTTCCTTTATACGGTACACGCCCTTCAACTCCTTCAGGAACTAATTTTGCTATATCGTCTTCTGCATCCTGAAAATATCTGTCTTTGCTGCCTCTCGTCATAGCAGTTAAGGAACCCATACCGCGGTAAATCTTAAAACTTCTTCCTTCATAAAGGACTTTTTCACCAGGACTTTCCTCAACACCTGCAAACAATCCGCCGATCATAACTGAATCTGCTCCCGCTGCAATTGCCTTAGGAACGTCTCCAGTCTGTTTAATACCGCCATCTGCAATAATCGGAATTCCTTTATTTTTTAAAGCTCTGTAAACGTCTGCTATTGCAGTAATTTGAGGAACTCCTACTCCGGCAACAATTCTTGTTGTACAAATTGAACCCGGCCCGATACCAACTTTAATAGCATCAAGATTGCAAGCCAGCAAGTCAAGTGCCGCCTCATAAGTAGCTATGTTACCAGCAATTAGCTGCTCATATTTAAATTTCTTTCTTGCCTCTTTTATCGTCCTGATAACTCCCATGGAATGTCCGTGAGCAGTATCTATAACAATAACATCTGCACCGGCCTTTGATAAAGCAGCAATCCTCTCCATAGTATCTGCCGTTACTCCGACTGCTGCTCCCACACGCAACCTGCCATGCTGATCTTTGCTTGCGTGAGGATACCTCTTCTTTTTCTGGATATCTTTGAATGTTATTAATCCCTTCAAAATTCCTTTGGCATCCACTACCGGAAGTTTTTCAATCTTATAGTTCTGTAAAATCTTTTCTGCCTTTTCCAGATCAGTATGTAATGGCGCGGTAATCAGGTTTTCTTTAGTCATTAAATCTTTAACTAAAAGCCTTCTATTTGGTTCAAACCTTAAATCCCTGTTAGTAAGTATTCCGACTAATTTCCCGTTGTTATCAATTACAGGAATGCCCGAAACGCTGTATTTCTTCATAATATCAAGAGCATCCCCTATCGTCTTATCGGCAGTTAAAGTAACGGGGTTGCGAATCATCCCGCTTTCCGATCTTTTAACTTTATCAACCTCAACACATTGAGCTTCAATGCTCATGTTTTTATGCAATATACCAATACCGCCTTCCCTTGCCATTGCAATTGCCATGGCGGATTCGGTTACTGTATCCATTGCAGCAGAAACTAAGGGAACATTTAACTTAATCTCAGGCGTTAAATAAGTTGTGGTATCCACTTCTCTCGGCAGTATTGAGGACTTACCGGGGATTAAAAGCAGATCGTCAAAGGTTAGACCTTCTCTTATCGACAATGTTTCTTTCATTATTTTTCCATTTTGTTTTATTAATTTCTCATCTTAAAAAAAGACCCCGCACAGCGGGGTCATGCAATCTCTACTTAAACGCAGAATAACCTGTTATATCTTCGCCTATTATAAAATTATACATCTCATGCGTACCTTCGTAAATATTAACGGATTCTAAATTTGCAGCATGCCTCATAACAGGATACCCGCCTGATATTCCACAACTACTAATGCTACTGTCCATCCGTTCCGGTTCCTGTATTAAAGACCCGTAAACTACATTATTTACTTTATCGCAATTATTTTTTTGCGGCAGGATTAAACGGAATAAATCCAAGTCTGCCATTTTGCGGATCACTTCAAACGGGAAGGACACTTTACGATTATGCTTTTTTGTAACAGGGATTATCTCATTTGGAACAAATTCGCGCACTTTATCCCTTATCATCTTTTCTTCATCTGATAAGAGTGAATCCGTTTCAAAATAATAAATTCCCTTGTATACCGGCATCCATTTCCTTATAAAATTTAAAATACAAATTTAAAGGATAACTGCTATACAATCAACTTTAGAAATTTTGAAATTTAATGGTAATAATTATAGTATACTATTAGGATTAAGAGTTATTTTAGATATTAATTATTCGGTTAAAAGTCAAAATTAAATTAATATAAAAATTATTCTATATTTATATTAAATATCTATAATTTTTATTATTATATGGAAGCTATCGAAACAATCGACGATTTAAACAAAGAAGCGGATCTTATTAAGTCGAATTACATACAAATGAATTCAATTATACAAAGAAGACAATATGCACAATATTTCACTCCTTCGGAAATTGCATCCTTTATGTCGTCGCTGTTTGTTTTTAATTCTAATATTGAAGACATAAAGATTTTAGATCCGGGGGCAGGGACAGGAATATTAGGAATTGCCGTCATTAACAGGCTTCTTACCACATATTCTAAGATAAAGCACATTGAAATAGTTGCAATAGAAATAGATACAGCCCTAAATGAGCATTTAAAAGCTTCTTACGAAATTTGTTGTGCAAAATGTAAAGAAAAGGAAGTTGACTTTTCTTACAGAATCGTTAATGAAGACTTCATAAACTACTGTTATAATAAAATTGCAGATTTTAACGGCGAGAGCCTGTTTTCTAATGATGCAAAGCCGATTAAACTCTTTGATATAATTATATTAAACCCGCCATATAAAAAAATAGATAGCTCTTCAGAAAGCAGGAAATTATTAAATAAAATTGGATTAGAAACGACAAATCTGTATACAGCCTTTATTTTGCTATCTTCTTATTTTATAAAAAAAGATGGACAAATTGTGGCAATTATACCCAGAAGTTTCTGCAACGGTACTTATTTTAAAAATTTCAGGAGGGTTTTCTTCAGCAAATTCTTTTTTCACAGAATTCACATTTACAACAAAAGAGACAAAGCGTTTAACGAAGATGAAGTATTACAAGAAAATATCATCTTCCTTGCATCCAGACTAGAACCTGAAAGCAACAAAGTTCTGGTTACAACCAGCGATTCTCCTGAAGATAAGTCATTTAAAACATTTTTTATCAGACATGATTTAATAATAAGACCTGATGATAAAGACAGAATAATCCATATCATCACAGACGAAAATTCGTTAAAAATTGTTGAAAGAATATCGTCACTAAAACAAAAATTATCTGATATAGGACTTGAAGTATCAACTGGCAAAGTAGTTGATTTTAGAGCAAAAAAGCATCTTACTGATTATAACAACTATAATATTGCCCCTTTGTACTACTCGTTCCATTTTAATAATGGAAAAATTACATGGCCGGTTGCTTCCAAAAAAAAGAAAGAAGCCCTGACTATTTCGCCTGAAACTGAAGGTTTACTTATAACTTCCGGCTATTATGTTTTTTGTAAAAGATTTAGTTCAAAAGAAGAAATAAAACGAATAACTGCTGCCTGTTATGATTATACAATTGATAATTTTAAGCTAATAGGTATAGAAAATCATCTTAATTATTTCCACATAAAAAATGCGCCTCTTTCCAAAGATTTAGCACAAGGCCTCACAATTTATCTTAATTCAACTTTGGTTGATCAATATTTCAGACTTTTCAATGGGCATACACAGGTAAATGCAGATGACCTGAGATTCATCTACTATCCAAGTATTGAGCAACTTACTGCTTTAGGAAAATATTTTATAGACGTACTTCCATCTCAGGAAGAAATAGACTCTATTATAGAAAGGGAATTATTCAAAATGTCAAAAGATCAGAATCCGGCATTAGTAAATACTAAAATTCAGGAAGCTTTAAATATTTTAAAGCAAATCGGAATGCCCAGAATGCAGCTAAATGAAAGATCTGCATTAACCCTATTGGCATTATTAAACCTAAAACCAAATGATAAATGGTCCGATTGCAAGACACCATTAATTGGTATTACGCCTATTATGGATTTCATTAAGTTGTATTATGGAAAAGAATATGCCCCAAATACACGCGAAACAATCCGAAGGCAAACTGTACATCAATTTGTCCAGGCTGGTATGGTAATTGTAAATCCCGATAAGTACCGTGCAACCAACAGTCCATTATATGTATATCAGTTTGAACAAAATTCATTAGAATTAATAAAAAGATTCAAGACGAAATCCTGGGAAAATTCACTTAAAAATTACCTGGCTACTATAGAGACTCTTTCAACTAAATATGCACAGGAAAGAGAAAGGCAAATGATACCTTTGACTGTTTCTGAAAATATTGAAATAAATCTTTCACCCGACTTACATAGCACTTTAGTTACAAAGATAATTAGCGATTTTTGCCCCTATTTTACTCCGAAATGTAAAATAATTTATATTGGCGATCACTACTGTCCCGTTAAGAAAACGGAGGCAGCCATAAGTTGTTTAAATTATTATTGTTATAGACATTTTCTTTAGAATCGATTTGAAATCAAAGTCCATGTTTTTTAGTAATTCATAGTTAAATAAAAAATTTCCATTTTAAGCTATATAAATTAAGGCTTAAAATGAATCAAGGAAAAACCATCTTTTCACAAATTATGAGTTTCATTCCCAAAAATATTTTTGATGATTTAGTCTCTGAATATAAAGGCAATTATCGTTCAAGAACTTTTTCCTGCTGGGATCAATTTCTCTGTTTAGCTTTTGCCCAACTAACTTTCAGAGAATCTCTTCGCGATATTGAAGCCTGCCTTCGCTCTAATTCAGAAAAACTATATCATATGGGGATAAAAGGAAACATTTCAAGAACTAATTTATCCCGCGCCAATGAA
>JARLHB010000205.1 GCA_031292465.1 Ignavibacteriaceae bacterium | reverse complement strand
TTTCAATAAAATTAAGAAAGTTAGTTAAGCTTAATAAAGCAATGGTAAGAACTACCAGAGTTAATACAGCTTCCAATTTATATCTTTTATCCGATAAAGCTTCTTTCCACGTCATAACTGTTTCTTCTCACAAAACTCCATCAATATGCCGCCTGTTGATTTAGGATGCAGGAACGCGATTTCAAAATTTTCTGCGCCCGGACGGGGTTTGTTGTCTATTAATTGAATGCCCTTTGCTTCGGCTTCCTTTAATGACTGCTCAATATCTTCAACAGCAAGCGCAATATGATGAATGCCCTCGCCTTTCTTTTCAATAAATTTTCCTATAGGCCCGTCAGGCCCGGTAGTTTCGAGAAGTTCTATTTTCGTTTCGCCCAATTTAAAGAATGCTGTTTTTACCTTTTGGTCCTTTATCTCTTCAATTCCATAACATTTTAACCCAAGTATTTTTTCATAAAAACTTATTGATTCCTCAATGTTTTTAACGGCTATGCCGATATGCTCTATGTGGGATATTTTCATAATTAAACCAATTGTATGTGTAAATTAAATTACTATTGTTTCTTTAAACTCACCAAATACTTCGCGCATTGTATTGCAGATTTCACCTACGCTTGCGTAAACCTTAACAGCATTAATAACTGCCGGCATTATGTTATCATTCCCTTCTGCAGCATCTTTTAATACAGTGAGTGCGTTATTCACTGCATCTTTATCCCTTCCGGCTTTTATTTTCTTAAGAAATTTGATTTGCTCTTCCTGTGTATTCAAATCAATTTTCAATAGTTCCGGTTTCTGGTCTTCATCAAGCACAAATTTATTTAAACCGACGATTACCCTTTTACCGCTTTCTATTTCTTTTTCAAACTTATAAGCCGCATCCTGAATTTCCTTTTGTACAAAGCCGTTTTCAATTGCCGCAACCATACCGCCCAAAGCATCTATTTTGTTAATATAATCCGATGCTTCTTTTTCAATTTTATCTGTTAAAGCTTCCACGTAATATGAGCCCGCCAGGGGATCTATAGTATTTGTAATACCGCTTTCGTATGCAACAATTTGCTGGGTCCTTAAAGCAGTTATAACCGAGGCTTCAGTCGGCAAAGCAAGAGCTTCGTCTTTAGAATTTGTATGAAGGCTCTGGGTTCCGCCCAAAACTGCGGCAAGAGTTTGTATAGTAACCCTGACGATGTTGTTTTCTACCTGTTGTGCGGTTAATGTTGAACCTGCTGTCTGGCTATGGAAACGAAGCATCATAGAGCGTTCTTTTTTTGCGCCAAACCGTTCCTTCATAATTTTAGCCCACAGCCGGCGTGCTGCCCGGAATTTTGCCACTTCTTCCAAAAGATCATTTTGTGAATTAAAGAAGAAAGACAACTGGCCTGCAAAATCCTCTACATCCAGGCCTGCATTTACAGCAGCTTCAACGTAAGCAATTCCGTCTGCAAGTGTAAATCCTACTTCCTGCGATGCGGTAGAACCGGCTTCTCTTATGTGGTATCCTGAAATTGATATTGTATTCCAGGCCGGAATTTCCTTTGAGCAGTATTCGAATATATTTGTAATTATCCTCATCGACGCCTTTGGAGGATAAATATATGTTCCGCGCGCTATATATTCTTTTAAAATATCATTCTGTATTGTACCGCTGATTTTATTTTTAGGAACTCCCTGCTTTTCAGCCACAGCAATATACATAGCCAAAAGGACCGCAGCGGAGGAATTAATAGTCATCGAAGTTGAAATTTTATCAAGTGGGATTTCATTGAAAAGAATTTCCATATCTGCAAGGGTATCTATTGCCACGCCCACTTTGCCTACTTCGCCGCAGGAAATAGGATCATCACTGTCATACCCTATTTGTGTAGGAAGATCAAATGCTGTGGATAAACCGGATGTTCCGTTTGAGAGAAGATATTTAAATCTCTTATTAGATTCCCGGGCAGTGCCGAATCCTGAGTATTGCCTCATAGTCCATAATTTTCCCCTGTACATTGTCGGCTGAATACCGCGGGTAAAAGGATATTTACCGGGGAATCCTAATTTGCTTAGGTATTCTTTTCCGTCTGCATCAAGCGGGGTATATAATACCTTACGAGAATCTGCATCAAATGCTTCTTCTGAATTAACAGAATCGCCCTGCTTCTTTTTCAAAGATTTGAGGTATGAGTTATTCTCCCATTCAACATAAGCTTTTTGAACTTTATCTTTTAGTTCATCGAAATCAGACATTTGAATTGCCTTTGTAATATCCAAAAAACATTATTAAAGCATAATTATTTCTAATAATTACAGCAGAATAAAACTTAAGCAAAATAGAATTGTTTTTAAAGGAAGGATATTAATATTTGCAGGCCGGGTGTTATTTCTTCTTTTGCGAAAGCGGAAGTGTTAAAGTGAAAGTTGAGCCAACGCCTTTTATGCTGTCCACCAAGAGTGAGCCTCCCATTTTTTCCAGATAGCGTTTTGCAAGCGCCAGGCCTAATCCGTTTCCTTCGAAGTTCCTTCCAATGTTAAGGTCTTCCTGGCTGAAAGGATGGAATAAATGGTCCATATACTCTGTAGAAATACCAACACCTGAATCCTGTATTTTGCAAAAGGCAAGTTCCCG
>JARLHB010000204.1 GCA_031292465.1 Ignavibacteriaceae bacterium | reverse complement strand
CTTTTTTACCAATTCCATCCCGCATATAGGGCATACTCCTGGATGATCGGAAATAACCTGCGGGTGCATAGTGCATGTGTAAAGTTGTTTAGTCTCTTTGTTTCCAGCCTGTGTATCTTTATTATCTTTCTGATTTGTACAGGCAGATAAAAACAAAGCTGTTAAGATTAAGAATATACTTAAATATTTCATTTTAGTTCCTTTTATAAATTCCAAATTAATCCTTTTCTTACATTTAATTTGATAATTAAATATTTGCATACAACGACCTCCCCTTGCCAAAGGCATCCCCTTGGGATAATCCCCTCCTTACCAAGGAGGGGAACGGCTTTAGCCGGGGGTGGTAAAAATGTGCAGTAGCTTAATAATTTATTTCTTTTATAAATTATTAATATTATTTCCTTCGAATCACTTAAAAAAATTATTAATGTCTTAATTGTTCTCCAATCATCATTTCAATCTCTGCAATAGACATTTGACGGTCTTCCTGAGCCATGTAGTAATTCATTTTCTGCATTAAAAGCATCCTGCTGGCATCAATCACCGCATTAATATTTGCCCGGTTATTCTGATATGCGGAAGTCTGGGCTTCAACAGCCTGCTTATACAGAGGTATAACATTGGCTGAATTTAGTTTAATTAATTCAGATGAAGTTTTATACTTAACCAAAGCATTCTTTAAACCTGAAACCATTTCCCTGTGCATATCATCTCTTTCATATTTAATTCCCTCAATGTCAGATAATATTTCCTCGTCTTTAGCTTTAAACTTGTTAACAGACCAGGGCGCAAATGGAAGCGTAATTGATGCCATTAATGAGTACATATATTCGGTTTTGGGCATAAGCATGGAAAGGTCTGACTTGGCTGTTAATATCATTCCCTGCGGCATACGCATTATCATGCCCTGCACCATTAAATCAGGAACCATGTCTTTATCATTTGCAGTTTTCATGGCTAGGTTCATCCCGATCATATTATCCATCTTTTTTAACGACGGATTAGCCTCATCCAGCTTTGTTTTAAGTTCATCCATTGAAACATTCAGGGAATCATTATTTATATCCTTTTCTGTATATATGTCTTTTGAATCAAGGTCCCTGCCGAGAAGCTTGTTCATTTTATAAGTTTCAGCTTCTTTTTGATTTTGAAGAATTACTAATTGAGTTTCGTTGGATGCCGATTCACTTTTTACAGTCAGCAGGTCAGCCTGGTTTATTTTATTTAACTGGTATAATATTGATATGGAATTAATTAAGTCATTCAGCAGTTTTATATCTTCCTGCTGCACTTCTATTTTTCTGTCAATAAGCCATAATGAATAATATTCCAATTTAACCTGTGCAGTAAGATTTACTTTGTATGACTGGTAATCATTACCGGCAACCAAAGCGTTTTTCTTTTCAACATCAGACATAGCGCCCAGCTTGCCTCCAAGCATAAACATCTGGGAAAGAGAAAGGGAATTGGATATTGCATCATTCCAGGGATTATATTTATCAGTAGGTATCTGGCTGAATTCAACACCAAGTGTAGGAGGCGGCAGTGTATTGACTGATTCAGACCTGTATTCCGCTGAATGGACTTTATATTTAAGCGACTTTAACTGCGGATTATTATATATTGCTTCTGCAACTAATGAATCTACGGACTGTGCATTCGTTGTAGATACGAATAGCAGAATAAATAAGAGTGATACATGAAACGTAAAATGTGAAATAAATATTTTCAGGTTATCAGGTCTTTTATTCAATAAATTATTATTAAGAATTAGATTATTCATTTTCTCCCTCCTTCATCCAGCCGGACATTTTTGAGATTTCCAGCTTACCTTTTTTAAGCGCGCGTTCCTTCATAATAACAAAAAGAATAGGAGTAACTACAAGGACATGCACGGCTGAAGTAAGCAGCCCGCCAATCATAGGTGCGGTAAGCGGTTTCATCATATCAGAACCCGTTCCCGTTGCCCACATAATTGGTACGAGACCAACCATAGCCGTAAATACAGTCATTAGCTTAGGGCGCAGCCTTAATACTGAACCTTCGACAGCGGACTCGTATATATCCTGTTTGGTTATCTCGCCGCGTTTGCCTTCAAGGTGAGCTTTTAATCTTCTGTCTAAGGCTTCATGTAAGTAAACAACCATAACAACCCCGGTTTCAACAGCTACGCCGTATAGAGCAATAAAGCCAACCCATACTGCAACCGAGAAATTATAACCGAGGAAGAATATTGTGTACATTCCGCCGATAAGTGCGAAGGGGACGGAAAGCATAACAACCCCTGCTTCCTTATAATCATGAAGGGTAAAGTAAAGAAGTATAAAAATTACCAGGAATACGACTGGCATAATAATTCCGATAGTTCTTTGGGCGCGCACTTTGCTTTCATACTGGCCGCTCCAGGTATAAGAATAGCCGGGGGGAAGGTTTAGTTTTTCTTCAATTATTTTTTTTGCATCAACCATAACATTACCTAAATCCCTGCCGCGTGTATTCATATAAACTATTGAACGAAGCATTCCGTTTTCACTGCTTATCATAGGGGGGCCGGTTATTACTTTCACATCAGCAAGTTCTGAAAGAGGGAGGTAGGTAACATTGTTTTTTTTATCTGTTGATAAAAGGCTGAAATCTACTGAACCGGCAGATGCTGTTTGAATTGATGAATTATTTGAACCAGTCATACCTCCGCCCATTGAGCCTGAACCCGTTTTTGAGGCCTGTGTCATTGAATTTATACCTGCCTGCGCACTACCGCCGGACGAAGCGGAAACCGGTATTATAAGATTCTTTATATCATCAATATTATCACGGTAATCACGCTCATAACGCATACGGATCGGGAACCTCATCCTGCCGTCTATAACAACGCCAAGGTTTTCTCCGCCTATTGCAGTTTCAATAATATTCTGCAAATCGGAAATATTCAGGCCGTATTGGGCAGCAGTATTTTTCTTTAGTTGTATATCAAGGTAGTAGCCGTTCTGAACTCTCTCCGCTACTACGTCTGCTGCGCCGTTAATATTCTTTAATAATTGTTCGGCGTGTATAGCATACATTTCAAGCGAATCAAGATTATCGCCGAATATTTTTAGCCCTATATCCGTTCTTACGCCGGTTGAAAGCATATTTATCCTGTTTATAATAGGTTGTGTCCATCCGTTTACAACACCGGGTATTTGAAGCTTATCGTTTAATTCTGCAACAATATCCGCTTTTGTTATACCGTGCCGCCATTGATCCTTTGGCTTCAGCAATATTATGGTTTCAATCATGCTTAACGGGGCATTATCCGTAGCTGTTTCAGCCCTTCCGGCCTTGCCCAGTACATGTTCCACTTCGGGTATGCTTTTAATTAT